>JAAELY010000370.1 GCA_024226335.1 bacterium | reverse complement strand
GTGGGGATGGGGCGCGATGCAAGCGGAGCGCGCCGTCGAGGTGCTCGCGACGCGGCCAACCTGAACTGCGACCCAGATCGTCGGGCCACTTGCAAGGGCATCGTGGCATGGGTTGGCCGGATCGAGTGCCAGCGAGTGACCAGGCGCTCCAAGCGGACGATGATCTTGGCCCGCGCCCCGGATGTCAGACCGTCCATCCACTCCACGATGGGCACCGAGCCATCGCCCTTGCGGTACAGCACGAGCCGGACGCCACCGTCGATTTCGTCGTGACCACCCACGACCGTGATGTCGCTCTGCTCCGCCCCGTCAGCAAGTCGAATACGCGAATCCAGAACGTGACGCGCACGTCACCCCGCAGCACCCGTCATCGGACGCCTCCGGACCTCACCGCACGCCAGCGGACAAGCGAGCCTCTTGCGCAAGCCCCAACCCATCGCCTGATCGGCAATCGCCCTATTGCGTCGTATTTGCGTCGCCGAAGCATCCGTCCCCGGACGCTACCGGACCTCAGCGGACGCTACCGGACAACACGTGCCTCGCAATGATAGGGAAGGGGGGACTCGCCCCCCAAGGGCCATTGGTCCTTCGGGTCTTAAGTCCGATGTGTGGGTGCGCGTACGTGTTCGGGAAGGGCGATCTTGGGGGTGATCGCAACTCAGTTGCGTGTCATTTGCGCAGGCGATGCATCGCGGTTCGGGCAAAGAGGACGGTAGTACTCGGCCGCCATCCGACCATCGCGCCGATGCGCCTCGTGTGCTCCTGCCGTGCGTTGCGGCGCGGCCGTAGGGTGAGATCGTGCGGGAACGGAGCAGTCCTACTGCGACCTCCATTCCTCGAGCCTGAACTGGCTAGCGGGAAATCTCCTAGCTTCCCCACCCGCAAAAAAGATGGGTTTTCCGGTAGCCTCTCAGGGCCCTTCTAGTCGCACCGCGACCCACCAGACTCCGGCCGGTCCCTGACTCCGTGGCAGTGAAGGAGCATCAACCAGGATACCAACATGAACAGCCTGCCAATCCGAAGACTCCTTGCTCTTGCGCCGTTCCTTGCCTTGTCCTTCCTCTCAGCGCCCTCTGTGCATGGCCAGTGTACGGGGAATTGCACCAATATACCGGGAGGCGCTGTCACGGGTGTTTGGGTGCCGGGCGTCTATTGCGTAACAGGCAATATCACAGTCAATGGCCTCACGATCCTGCCCGGCGTTTGCGTGCGCATCGATCCTGGCGTCACGATCACTGTTCAGACCACTATTTCGGCAATTGGCACTGAAGCTTCCCCGATCTATTTCACGAGTAATCAGCCTGCTGGTTGGGGAGGCATTCTCTTTCAGAACACGCCGCCAGGCTCTGTTTTTGAGTACTGCCGCATCGAAGGTGCGGATGCCAGCGCACTAAACATCGTCGACAGCACACCGGCCATCCGGCATTGCGAGATAGTGAACAACACAGCGGTCTCCGGTAACGGCGCGGGAATCAACGCAAGTCTCACCGCTGGTCTGACTCTTCGTATTGAAGATACGCTCATCGATGGGAATGCTGTGAATCCCGCCCAGGCCATAAGTACCAATCGCTTCGGCGGAGGAGTGTTCGTCAGCGGTGATTGTGAACTCCTGCGCTGCACGATCACGAACAACACAGTCTTCGCGAGATGGCAAGGATGTTCGAACACTGCGACTGGTCGCGGAGGTGGCGTGCGCGTTGAGAATGGAACCTACAGCGTCGAAAACTGCCTGATTGCCGATAACCATGTGACCGCCTTGTCGGTGGTGGTGGCCGGGTGCGGACATGTCTCGGCAACGGCCCAAGCGCTGGGAGGCGGCTTCTATCTCGGCTCGGGCACGCTGCTGATGAGCAACAGCATTTTAGGGGGCAACACCGTGAGTGCATCCGCCCAGGCAGGTATTCCGATAACGGTCCCGAACGGTAGCGGGATCCACGTGGCAGGGGGCACCGCAACCCTCGAGAACTGTACTATCGCACGCGGTAATCGCGAGGGTGCGCGGCGTACCGGAGGTTCTCTCACAATCCGAAATTCGATCGTATTCGATAACGGGAGCGATGAACTCGCCGGAACTGTAACTGCCGAGTACAGTTGCATTCAAGGCAGCCCCATCTACCCAGGACCGGGGAACATCAACTTCAATCCGGCGTTTGAAGGCACTGGAACCGGGATCTGCGATCTGACGATCGTGCCTTCGTCTCCCTGCGTCGACGCGGGAACTGGTTCTGGCGACGTGTGCATCCCGCCCTCCCATGGTCTTGCCAGCACGGACATAGGCGCTCATGGAGGCCCTGGAGCCTGCAACTGGGGTGGCCAGGTCGGGACGAACTACTGTGGGCCCGCAGTGAACAACAGCACGGGTCAACCGGGCACGATCCTCGCCTGGAGCCCGACCATGGCAAGGCTCGAGTGCCTGATCCTCGTGGCGGACCAGCTGCCGGCCGGACAGTTCGGTTACTTCCTTGCCAGCATGACCCAGGGCATGTTCTGTCCCCCGTCTAGTTCCGGCTGCATCTGCTTGGCCATCCCGATCGCACGCTTCAACAGCCAGATCATCCTTGGGCCGACAGGGCGGGCACAAGTGGACCTTCGGTCGATCCCGATCAGCCCGTCCCCCGTCGCCGTGATGGCTGGCCAGACGTGGAACTTCCAGTGCTGGTATCGAGACACGGGCAACACGAACAACTTCACGGATGGCGTGAGCGTGAGCTTCTGAAGATTTCATAGCTCGGGTTATCAGAACCACCCATAGCTCGGCCAAGCACCACGCCCACGTCGATGGGCTCGGGCGGCAACTATCCTGACACCGGGGGTGTCAAGGTAGTTGCCGCCTCCTTTTCTTCGATTACGCCGGGATCACCTCCTTCGGCTCGGGAGCTGGGTTGGGCGTCACGGTCTCGACGCGCGTCCAGTCGCGCGTGTCACCGCTCCAGCGTTCCGGGTTGCGCGCTTGGCCCTTCGGATTTTAGGTCCGAAGAGCATATGGCCGTGCGTGGTGGTGAAGGCCGATTTCGAGGGTGATCGCAACTCAGTTGCGTCCCATTTGCGCGGGCGCTGCATCCATCAAAGGAATGTCACGCTCACCGCATCCGTGAAGTTCGCGCCGTCAGAAGCTCACGGTTACGAGTTCGCCGGGCACGAGCCGAACGGCGACGCGTGCCACCTCCTCTTCCCCCTTGAAGAGGACCGCGCTCGCCGTCGCGTCGGAGGCTACCAAGAGCCGCGACGTTCCGGATCCGACGATGACCTCGTCCCGCAGTCCGAATCCATTCGCGCCCACGTTGGCCATCGGCACGATTGCCCCTTGTCCATCGAACAACCGAGCGGTGTCCGCGCGCCCGCCCCACTCCCCCCACTCGAAGACCAATTGGCACCGACGTCCAACGGTCAGAACGAGGTCCTCGAGGTCAGAGCCTTCGGGCAACGCTCTTCCGATCTCCGGAACGATCGCGTCTCCGGTGAGGCGCAGCGTCAGGCCTTCGGGCGCGATGTTCTCCAACGCGAATTCCCCGTCGGCATCGGTCACCACGGGCGTCCCGAGCGCGAAGCCTCCCATCCGATTCGCGCTCTCGCGCCGTCCCGCCATCACGGTGACGCCCGGAACCGGCGCACCGGCGGAATCGACAACATGCCCAGCGAGTCGCCCGAGGATGTTCCGATCGAGCACAAGTTCGATACCGCTCGTCCCGGCGCGCAGCGGCTTAGTCTCGACCCGCAGCATCGCGAGGGGCAGGTTCGCTTCGACTCGATAGTCGCGGTCCACCAGTCCGCGCAGGACGAAGTTCCCGTCGGCGTCCGTACGCACTTCATCTGAACCGGACACGACGTCCTCCAGAGACTTGTACTGAAAGCCCGACGCGCCCGGCGCGACCTCGAACCATCCGAACGGCGAGGGATCCGCGAGTCGGACGCCGACGAGTTCGAGCGGATTGCCGGCCTCATCGACGACTCGCCCACTCAAGGAGAGGTCGTGCTCAGTCAGTAGCAGCACGATCGGATCCGGCCATGTGTCGCGTTGTGCCGAAGGCGGTAGCACGAGTCGCGCGCTTCCCCCACTCTCGGCAACCGCCGCGAGCGTGATCGGCGTTTCACTAGTCGGACCACTCGAGCCCAACTTCGGCGGCATCAGCCCGGCCGACTCGACGACGAAGTAGCCGTCCGCGTCCGTTCGCCCAGTAGCCTGCCCAGCCGAGACCCAAGCGTCCGTGGCCGGACGCCCGTCTGCATGCAACACACGTCCCGCGATCGCGGTCGATCCACCTGGCGGGTGCTCGAGTACGATGCGTAGCGCCCCATCGCCGCCAGCGGTGACTCCCACCCAGATCGCCGGGTAGCCGAGCGCACGGACCCGTATGCGACTACCGTCGATGTCACCGATGTCACTGAACTCGAATCTTCCGAGCGCGTCGGTGAGCGCATTCAGGGGCCGTTGCCAACCCGAACCGAACAGCGCCCCGACGTCGCGGAAGGCGCTGTCCGGGTGAACGAAGTGCAGGATTGCGCCCTCGATCGCCGCCCCATCTTGATCGACGACCAGACCCGCGACAGGCATCTTCGGAGCGACGACGATCGCACGCGCCTCGGCGCCTGGCTCCGGATCGGAGAAAGGGCTCATCGCCAGCCCCGCGACCACGATGTTGGCCCACGCATCGGAACGAACGGCGAAGAGCTGCCCGCGGTCTGCTTCGATCTCGAAGCGGCCCTCGGCGTCGGTGACGAGTACCGGAGACTCCCCATCGAACTCGAGCACCGTGACTCCTTGGAGAGCCTGCGCGTCCGCCGCCAGGCGAGCGACCTCAAGCCCCGATAGGCGAAGGCCCTGCGCATCGACGACGACTCCGCGCAAGAGCGCAGTCGTGTTGCGCCAAGCTCTGTCGATCGGAGGATGGCCTGCAGGCAATCCCGAACGGGCCGCCACAACCGTGGTGACAGCAGCTGTTTCCTTCTCGATTTCCGCCCGGGCAGCCGGCGCGTTCACAAGGAGTTCGTCCAACTGCGCTTCTGCTCCCGAGCCCGTCGCGGCGGTCAACGCGTCCAGGCTCTCCGCTTCAGGAGAGCGCAGATAGAGGAATCCAACGAGGCCTGCAAGCACCGCCGCCGCAGCCAGGAACTTGGTCGATGTAGCCATGAGTAGCGCACTGGCAAGTTGAGAGGAAATGGGCAGGGCCGTTTCGGACCGCCAACGCGCGAGAGGCAACAAAGCTGCCATACGTCCCCGCCGGCCGTCCTGCGCGTCGAGCCGCGCGCGCAGTCGAGTGATCCCACGCTGCAAGCGCGTCGCGACCGTGGAGGCCGACACGCCACCGCGCCGTGCGATCTGCTCGTTCGAGAGTTCCTCGAAGTAACGTTCGAGCAGTGTCGTGCGGTAGGGCTCCTCGAGCGCGAGTACCGCATCGACGAGTGCACGCTGACTCACGGCTCGCTCGACCAAGTCGAACGTGTCGACGCTCTCGTCCGGCCGCCGAACAGCATCCTCCCGCGTCCTCCGCCGCCGATTCGCGCGCCGCGCGCTTCGACTGAGGTTGTGCAGGACGACAGCGAGCCAGCGCCGCACGGGCGCCTCGGTCGGCCGCGTACTCGAGAGAGCGACGATGAAAGCATCTTGGGCCAAGTCTTCGGCGGCGTCCGCATCGTGCTCCAAGCGCCGCGCGAGGGCGCGTACCCAGCCGACGTGCTGCAGTAGTTCGTCGGCGTTGGTGGAGGTTCTCGAGGACATGGTCGCGCAGCCAAGGGCACCCCCTTGGTGCCGCCGCATCCGATCCTATCCCGGCAAAGCCAAAGAAACCGCCACGGGCGACCGCACGAACCCGATGGGCCCGAACGGCGGCGTTGGTGCACGAACCCGGCGCCCGACCATCGTTTGGGAGGCTCCCGGGGCCGATCCGTGCGGCAGGCTCGTCGTTGCCGGCATCCTGACGGCATGAACTCACGCGTCCACCCCAAGTACAAGACCAAGTACCGCGTGACCAACTGGCCCGAGTACGAGCGGAGCTTGGACCGGCGCGGCGACATCACCATCTGGCTCACGCCCGAGGCGATCGCGTCGTGGAAGGGCGTTGTTGCACGGATCGCACGAAGCGGCCAGCCCCCCTCATCCCCGACGATGTCAGCGGGCAATCGCGACCGATGTCGGCCGACCCAGCTCGAACATCCGGTTCAAGACGTTGCAGGCGATCCGCACCTCGACCTCCTG
>JAAELY010000369.1 GCA_024226335.1 bacterium | reverse complement strand
GACGTCCTCGAATGCCCTCGCTGCCAGGGCCGCATGAAGTTGATCGCCACGATCACGGACCCGAGGGCCCGCGTCCGTTCGAGAGCCCCCAGATTCCCCGACTGCCGGCTCTCAACAGCCGAAAATGGATGGTCTTATTAGGGAGACAGCGGTGCTATACTTCCTATCCGCCAACGGGCAGAACTACGACTGATCTTATGGAGGCGATTAGCTCGAGGAGATCATCGGTGAACGGGCAGTGACTTATCGAGCCAGGCATGTACTAGTACTGAGCGCGACCTCTGTGTTGGTACTCTGTTTCCTATGCGTCGTCGTCATCTGGAAGTCGTTAATTCCGTTTCTGGGGGCGGCCGGCGTTCTCTTGTCGGCTCAGTGGTGGTTCGAACGCCAACGTTGTGAGTCCTGTGGCGCCCAGCTCGCATTTCGCTTTTACTTCCCCGAGAGCAAGTCTGTGATCCTGAGTCGCGTGAGGTCGATTGCCTTCTGGCCGCCGGATAACTGTAGCCGCTGCGGTGCGGTGACGAGGTAGCAAGTGAGGAGTTTCTGGTTCTTCAAAGCGGAGGCACACGGAAACGGGGTTGAGATGGCGATGGGCTCCAGGACCGCGCACAGCCTTGGATGGCTTCTCGCGCGAGGATAGGAAGAATAGCCCGCGTTCCTGGCCGAGCTTCCGAGAAGCGGTGTTCTGTCAAGCCGGAGCGGGCCTGCCCCGGGCCGATGAGCTGCGACAGGCCTGTCGCCCGCAGCGGCGTGACGTCGGGGATCTCATCCAGCAGCACCTCGGGATCGTTCGAGGTGCCCAGACCCGGTCCGACTCCATGGGGGAAGGACGTGCTCGGAAGCCCCAAGAAGTTTCCCAGGCCATCGTTCGTGGGTCCGGCGGCGGCCCACGAGTCCGAGATGACCTTGGGGGCGAACCAGCCCTCATCTCCGACCTCGCCCGTATGCAGCGTGATCGTCAGACCCTCGTTCTGGTCGAAGAACCGCAGCTCGTTGCGGCGGGCCAGGTCGGCGATGTCGTCGTTCACCTCATGAGCGTTGAAGAAGTTCGGCGGGTTGCCGTTGTCGGGAGCCCGAGGAAGAACAGCCAGTCGTAGCTCGGGCTCACGATGTAGCGGAGCCGGCTGCTCACCGATCTGGGCGCGGCGGAGCCCGCTTCGACGGTCGTCGTCGTCAAACTTCCTCCCGAACGTCCCGATTCGGGATCTGAACCGGGCCGGTTGAGCCTACCGGAATCGGGGCGGCACTGCCGGGCCGGAAACAGCCTGCAACGTCAGGAGCGCCGGTGGTCCGAAAGACCACCAGCGCTCCTTGGTTCACGAAAAGAAGAGCCCCTCTAAAGGCTTCTTCTTGCTGTGCTTCTTTCCTCTTGCGGCCGCTGTCGAGCTAGACGAGCCCGCCTGGGCGGGGCAGTACCCCGGCCCAGACCGTTGTCGCGGCTGCGACTAGTGGATGGGCGACGTGTCGCACTCCCCGTCCTGGTCCGTCACGATGACCTCGAGACCGTCAAGGTTGTCCCCAACCTCCAAGAAGTACTGATGGCGATCCTTGCGGGCCTTGTAGGTCATGGCCTCGCCGTCCACATAGCCGTCCACGGTCACGGTTAGGCTGGCGGTCGCCGAGGGGTGCTCCGCGAACACCTTGAGCCTGTCCCTGGAGTTCGAGTACTTCGCCCGGGTGATCATGACCGTGTTGCCACCGCAACCCGGACCATCACCACCGACGTCACCCTCCAGACCGTCGGCCTGGGCGTTGCCCGGGTCGATGTCGAATGGCTCCGAGGACGAGTCCGGGGCGGGGGCGTCCTCGTCGGTCAGGAACTCCAGGTCCCCCTCGCAGACCGTCTCGGCGTCGCGGATCGTGATGTCCATCTCCGGGAGCGTCGAGCTGGAGAAGCCCTCGAGCTTGGTCGCCGCGTCCACGGTGAAGGCCACGGTCCCCAGGTTCTCGCCCTTTAGGCTCCCATTCAGCGGGTCGAAGTTGATGCTGATGTCGCTGTCGTAGACCACGGCGCAGCAGGTCCTCCCGACCAGGTTCGCCAGTCCGGTCGCCCGCAAGGGCGTCACGTCCGGGATCTTGTCCAGCAGGTCCTCGCAGTTGTTCTCTGTCGGGTCGCACGTACCGAGACCCTCGCCCACGTTGTACGGGAGCGAGCTCCAGTGCTCGAACGGCCCATGAGACCCGGCTCCATCGAGGCCCGGATTCCCCACGAAGTTGCGGATCGCGTTGCCCGTGGGGCCCGTGTTCGACCAGGACTGCGGGAAGGACTTCGGCGCGAACCAGCCCTCGTCCCCGACCTCGCCCGTGTGCAGCTTGATCATCGCCCCCTCGTTTGCGTCGAAGAAGCGCAGCTCGCGGCGTTGCGACAGGGCAGAAATGTCGTCGTTCACGTCGGCACCGCTCTCTCCGAAGTTGACTATGTCGTCGAAGAAGTTCGGCGGGTTGCCGTTGTCGATCGAGTCCTCGTCGATGACGAGGAAGCAGGCAGCTGGGGGGGGGGCTGGGGTGCCGAAGATGTTGACCTTCGTGGGGTCCGAGCTGAAGTCGCCTGCAAAGCTGTTTGCGAAGTTCGAGTTCTCGGCGTCTACGCGGATGTAGAGGTCCTGCGCCGGGTAGCTGCCAGCCATGGTCCCGCCCGTGATCGAGACGATTAAGTCGAAGGTGTCGGTGCCAAGGGCCGCGCCCGGAGACGTGTCCGCGAAGCCGAAGGCGGTAATGTTTCCCATCAGGAGCGTGCCCGCGACCGGCGGTTCGGCCGGGTTGGGCGGATCGACGCTGCCTGTCAGCGTAAAGGTTCCACCGATCAGGTTGCCGCTGTTGTCGACGTCGGCGTCGATCGTCGCCGTGCCGCCAGGCAGGAAGAAGGCCGGCGGACCGAAGGCGGGGTCGAACATCGAGATCGGATCCGCGTCGACAAGTAGCCTCTTCGTGCCCGAGTCGTAGCTCAACGACCCGGTGTTGTCGGCGAAGACGGTTGGGAAGTCCTGCACCGCGGGATCGATCAGCGCCGCGCCGGCGCTCGTAGCGACGCTGAGGGCCACGATCAGGCCCACTACGGATACCTGACCGGTCCTGAACAGCCTGTCACAAATCATTGCCAGCATTTTCTCGCCTCGCTTGCTGACCCGCGCACGGGTCCCGATAGGTTGCTACGTAATCCGACCGATGCAGCGCCCCGCTGCGCTCGGCCATCACCAGGTGGTGGTCTCAGAGAAAAAGTGACGACACGTTTCACGGAGTCGGTCACTCTTTGCTACCTAGGCGTCGCGCCTCCGCCGAAGTGCGCACCCGACCAATCCCATGAGCAGCAAGCTGCCGAGCGCGGGCTCCGGAATGGCGAAGGTGTTGGCGCTGGAGCTGAAGCCGTTGTCGAACGAGACTCCGTCGAAGCTGCCGGCATAACCCGAGGCGTGCAGCAGAGTCCCGACGGTGGTGCCGAACGGCGTGCCGCCGGAAAGCAGACCCCCTGAGACCGACCAGACGAACTCGAGGTCGCCCGGCGGGGAGTTCGGGAAGCCGAATGCGATGAGGTTGGCGGTCAGCAGGTTGCCCGGACCGGTGCCGCCGAAGCCCGTGTTCGTACCGCTGATCGTCCCGTCGATGACCAAGGTTCCGCTGATGAACGCGCCCGTGGTCGGTTGCAGCGTCGCGGTGATGGCGAAGGTGCCGGCGATGGTGTCGAAGTTCCCGGGAGCGCTGTCGAGGGTCAGCTGCTGCGGGAAGCCCGAAGCGGTCAGGTTGCCCGCGCCGTCGTAGTTCACCTGGATGAAGGCGGCGGAGATGTCCGGCGGGGTCTGTAGAAGACCCAGGGGCGCTGCACTGGCGGAGCTCACAAGCCCCAACAGCAGCACTCCGAAAAGCAGAATCAGGCCAGTGGTCTTCGATGTCACGTCTCTCCCCTTCCCAAGATCACGCACCGTGCTCGTCAAGTGGAGGAAGCCTACCACAGCGTCAAGGATTTGGGGCGGAAAATACGCGTTCCTGAAAGAAATCTGCTCAGGAGCCGCGCTCTCGCGAAAAGGCACTGATTTCGCTGGGGATTGAGCCGAAAGACGCCGCGGCGGCCGGTCTCGACCCAGGGCCCGGGGCGATTTCAAAGTGGAGCAGGCCCGCGCTACGCTTCTTGGGGGTCAATGCCACGGCGTGGTCGTTGCGTGCGACGCCTCGTGAGCGCAGGTGGCCGCTGGGACGCGGGATACCGTCCGGCAGCTTTGGTCTCGTCAGTCTTCGTAGGGTGAGGACTGATCGAACTCGAATGCTTCTGCGGGCTCGGGCTGGACATCGAGTTCGGCAGGCGGCATTGGCTCCGGGGGTGCTCGTGCCGGGAGTTCGGTGCACGCGAGGATGGCCCGGGCGACGGCGGGGTTCTCGATCGCCGCCAGCAGCCGCAGCGTGGCGCCGCAGCGTGGGCAGCGCAGGGCATCGACGGCGAAGACGCGCATCAGGAGATCGGCCCAGCGCATGCGATGGGCTTTTGACCGGGGCAGCATGCTGGCTTCGAGCGCGCTCGGTTCGGACTGCGCGCTGGGAGCGCGGGGCTCGCCTGGCGGTTCACCCGTTCGCGCCGTATCGGGCGCATGGCCCGGCACGACGCGGCTGCGCAGGCTCGCTCCGGGGGCGAGGATGCCGTGGTAGCGGGCCTGGTGTGTGCGCGGCGGCGGGATGAGCGGAACGAGCCGGTCGATCAGGTCGGCAGGTTCGATCAAGACGTGGGTCGTGCCGTCGCGCCAGCGGCTCTTCAGACGCAGAGCGAGCCGGCCCGAGCCGTCGGGCACTTCGGCAAGCCGGTCGCGGGCGATCGGTGGTCGCGCGACGTAACGACACAACCGTTCGAGTCGTCTTCGGTCGCCGGCGGGTACGGCGACCTCGGCGTGCAGGCTCATCTCGTAGTGGCGGGCGATTGCGCGGTCGCCGGGTCTTCCGCTCTCCTGTGCCTCGCCCGGCTCGACACGGTCGCCCAGGCGTAGCCAGCGCTGGCCGGCCTCGGGCCCGGTGGCGATGCGGCTGCGGACCGACGCGTGTGCGAGCCGTGCCAGGAGAGGCTGATCGCGTGCGAGCGCATCTTCGTCGGCGTCTTCGAGTCGCGCCTCGAGCAGGCGCCGGAGGCGGCGCGCGGTGCCCGCGAGTACGCGCGCGACGTCCTCGCTCGTCGGCGGTGCGAGTGCGACGAACTCGGGGGGTCGTTCCGGGTGGGGCTCGTACAGGTAGGCGCCGTCGAGCGCCAGGGTGTGGAAGTGCAGGTTCAGGTTCATGGCGGAGCCGAAGCGCTGCACGAAGGTGATGGAGCCGCACTGCTGGGCGCGCACCGCATGCTCGCGGTGGGCGCGTCGGCGCAGTTCTGCGAACAGAGATCGCAGGAAGGCGCGAAGCACCTGGCTTGTCAGGCTGGCATCGTAGGCGCAGCGGTAGCGAAGCGCGTAGGGAAGCGTGAGCACCCACTGGCGAATTGGGACACGGGGCCAGACCCGGTCGAGAAGATGGGCGGACGTGTCGGCCATTCGCCGTCCACCGCACGACGGGCAGAAGCCGCGGCGCTTGCAGGAGAACGGGACCAGGCGTTCGAGCTTGCACGCGTCGCAGCGCAGGCGCAGGAAACCAAACGCGGGTACGCCGCAGCGCAGGAAGGCGCGCAGCTCCTGCTGGGCGAAGTTCGGGATCGGGCGTTCGCGATGTCGTGCGAGGAACGCGGGAAGTTGCGCTTCCACGCATCGATACAACAGCGTCTGTTCTGGCCGGTGCGGCGCGTACTCGGCCGGCATGGGCGCATGCGGCATGCGGCCCGTGACACCGGTCGGAGCCTGGCAGGTCCTGGTCGTGCGCATGCCCAGGTTGCTGTGCGAACGACGTGCCGCGCTCTCGCACCGCGCGGCGGTGCTACCGCGCCACGTGAGACCTTCGCTTCACGAAGCTGCGTTCGCCGGTTCACGGCTCGGAGAATGCAGGCGAAAGGACGCCGCGCGACAACGCTGACGGGCCTTTCCGCAGTTTCTCAAAGGCGCCTGCTGGGCAGAAGGATGAGTGCGGGTGTTCCTGAGACTTCGCTGGTTCCATGGAATAAGCACACCTTTCGTCGCTACGCTCCTGAGGACCTGAGCTGGCGGGTGAGCTGTTCCCCGGCGGATGCCCCGGGGAGCGGTCTTGAGGTCTGAGCCTTCGCTAGTCGACGTTCTTCGACCTCTCGGACTCGGCCAACAAGGCGAAGAAGGTCTCCGGGGCGGAGACGATTCGCAGCCCCAGGCCGTCCATTTCCAGCACCGACAGTGAGCGATGCGTGTCGCGCCTCACGCTCGAATCCACGGCGCTTCTTGTCGAGGTCCTTCGGGTCCACAGATCGGTCCATCGTCGCGGCGTGACCCGCGCTTGACTCACTCGGGCGCAGAGGCGATGCAGGCGTTCCCGAGCAGCCCCGAATCGATTCAACTATTTGAATTATCGGGGCTTTGCCAGATCTTTCTGGAGCCACTAGAACGTGTTCCACTCACGGCTCAGGAGGCCCGTGAAATGAGCTTGTCCGACATCGACCTCGCCAACCCCGACAGCCTTGTCGGAGAGGTTCCGCACCACTGGTTCAAGGAACTGCGCAAGCACGACCCGCTCTACTGGCACGAAGAGAAGGAGGGGCCGGGCTTCTGATGTGTGACCCAGTACGAGGATCTGCGCCACGTCTCGCGGCATCCCGAGATCTACTCGTCCGCGCTGGGCGCGACGAATATCGAGGATCGCGATGAAGCCACGCTGGCCGGAATGCGCTTGATCATGATCAACATGGATCCGCCGCAACACGTGAAGTTCCGTCGCATCGTGCAGCGCGGCTTCACACCGCAGATGATCCAGAAGCAGGAAGCCTATCTGCGCGATCTCGCCAAGCGCATCGTCGATCCGGTTGCGCCGCGCGGTGAAGCCGAGTTCGTCGAAGATCTCGCCGCCGAACTTCCGCTCCAGGTCATCTGCGAGCTGGTCGGCACACCCGAGGAAGAGCGCAGGCGCATCTTCGAGATTTCGAACAAGATGATTGGCTTCGACGATCCGGAGTTCAACACCAACGTCGAAGAGGCAGGGCTCGCATCGGCAGAGCTGGCCGGCATCGCAATGCAGCTTGCCGAGCGTTACAAGAACGAGCCGTCCGACAATCTGACCTACAAGCTGCTGAACGCAGAAGTCGACGGTGAGAGGCTGATGGAGGCGGAGTTCTGCTGGTTCTTCCTGACTCTAGCCCGGATGATTCATGAGGGTCCGTAGCGAGGCGGTGCAGATTCGTGCTCTGGCAAGAGAAATCGGCGTTCCGCCGCGCAGGCGTACTTCGCAGTACGTCGAGCAGCGGGATGTCGATTTCTCTTGCCAGAGTGCGGAGATGTGCCGTCGCAGTAGGACCTTCATGAATCATCCGGGCTAGTCGATCGTC
>JAAELY010000368.1 GCA_024226335.1 bacterium | reverse complement strand
GCGGCGTGATCCCGGCCTCGTTCCACTCGCCGATATGGGGCTCGACCTCTGCTTTCACAAAACGCTGGAACTGTTGGCGAAACTCCAGGTGTTCGTCGGAAAAAATCTCTCTGCGCAACTCAGTCCCTCCTCTGGCGGGCTAGCCGTACCCGCTCCGGTGCTTCTTCGTGGAAACCCACGATCCGGTGCAACGTCCTCAATCGCCCGCGCCCGCCGTGCGCTCGAAATGCGCTCCGTACAGGCCCGCGGCGAGTTGCCGCAAACGCTGATCGACATCGTGAGAGACCACGTACTCGATCTGTCCGGTCTGCTTCAGGGTGTGCAATGTGCGGAACTGGGCGAGGACCGCGGCCCGGTCTTCGCCCAGTATCAGGTCCGTCGTCAGGCGAGGTCGATAGATCAACTCGTCAATCTGGCGCTGATGCCAGGCGACGTCACCCAGCAGGAGAAACTCGCGCCCGCTCGCCAGGCCCACATAGATGATCTGGCTGCCCGGTGTGTGGCCCGCCGCTTCGATCGCGACCAGTCCCGGCGCCAGGGCCAGGTAGCGTGCGGAATCCAGTGGCTGAGTTTCGCGCAGAACGCCAGGAATCTGGGAAGAGTCCATCTCCGAGGCATTGGCCGATTGCGCGGCGGCAAAACGCACGCGGCTCGCGAGCTTGTCGGGGTTCGGATGCAGGGCCAGCCCCTGGATGTGGTCGATGTGCTCGTGCGTGAAGACGATACCTTCGGCCCGCCCCAGCGCGCTCAAGACGCTCTGGAAAGCATCGGCGTAGAACAGCGCATCGCCCGACATGCCTCGCAGCGCCTTTTCGCCCATGGTGACGTCGACGATCCAGCTGCGATCCGCATAGACGATCTGGAACGCGCGATGCACCATCGGGTGGTCATCCCACGCTTCACCCGCGAACACCGCGCCGCGCGGCAGATTGGCCTGGGCGACGAGTTCTTCGTTCAAGCGCAGCGGCTTCGCCCCGGGAATGGAACTGGCCAGCCTTCGCACTTCGGACAGGTCCAGCTCGTAGCTCGAGGTTTCCGGAACGGTTTCAGGCGCCGTCAGGTAACTCCAGCCCGCGTAGCCGAGTACGGCCAGAACGCCAACCGCGATCGCGAGCCTGCGCAACCACTTCATCTCTGTTCTCCTCCTCAGGCGGCCGGAAAAACCGCGCCGCCGTCGATCTTCAAGATGGCGCCCGTCGTGAAACTCGACGCGTCACTGGCCAGATAGAGCGCGGCGCCGACGATCTCGTCGGGCTGTCCGCCGCGTTGCAGCGGAATGCCCAGCTTCGCGTGCTTCTCGAAGGCTTCCAGATCCCAGGCCTTGCTGATGTCGGTGAGAAAGGGACCCGGCATGATGCAGTTGACCCGAACTCTGGGCGCGAACGCGCGCGCCATGCCGAGCGTGATCGCGTTGAGTCCCGCCTTGGCTGCACCGTAGGGCAACTCATTGGGCGTGGGCTGCACCGCCGCCACGCTGCTCACGTTGATGATCGAGCCGCCTTCGCCTTCGGCCATACGCGTGCCGATCAAGGACGACAGGCGGAAGGCGCCCTTGAGATTCACATCGAAGACCTTGTCGTAGAGTTCCTCGCTCACGTCCACCAGCGACTTGTACAGGGGCGACAGTCCGGCGTTGTTCACCAGCACGTCGACCCGGCCAAACCGCTCATAGGCGGTATCGGCGAGGGCATCGCATTGCTCCCAATGGCCCACGTGACAGGCGATCCCCAGTGCCTCGCGGCCGGTTTCCTCGCGGACCTCGGCGGCCAGCGCATCGCAGGCCTCCTGTTTGCGGCTCGCGATGAGCACATTTGCACCGTTTCGCGCGAAGGCCAGGACCATGGCCCGGCCAAGGCCGCGACTGCCTCCGGTCACGAGCACAACTCTATCTTTCAGGTCGAACAGATCCTCAGACATCTGCGCCATCCTACTCTCGAAGAGAGTTTTTCGCAGACAGAGCCTTCGCCTTGGTGGGAACCCGCCCTACTGTCCCTGAACGCGCGCGACCAGGTTCCGGAGTTCGCGCGGGGGCACGAGATCGCCATTGTCCATGCAGCAGGGGAACGAGAAGCCATAGGTCGACTTGTCGCGCCTTCGGATCAGCGCATCGAGCCGGACGGACTCTTCTTCGCGCACCAGTTCCAGTTCGACGACTTCACCGATTTCCAGGTCCGGGTCGCAGAACTCATCGAAGTGAATCTGGATGCCGGCTTCGCTGATATCGACCGGATGCGCTCCGATCACGGATGCTCCGCCGCAGATCACACGCACCTCGAGACCGTGGTCGTCGTGCAGTGGCACGCGCACGATCGAGCGACCATTGATGCTCAAGGCACCTGCGGGTGGGCGCAAATAGACGCGAGAAGTTCCGCGAGTTTCGACCTTCCTCACGCCAGTTATGAAAGCCTTGGTGCGCTGAGCGTGCTGAAAGACCACCAGCGCGAGCGCTTGCGGATGGAAGCTCTGACCGGATTCCGGATCCTCGAACTCCAGACTCACGTCTTCGTCTGTGGCGGTAACGAAGCACGCCTTGTGTGAGGCGCCCATGCTGACCGACACGATCAGCGCCGATTCGCGCTTCACACAGGCTTCGCGCACCGCGGCGATGATACTCTCGGGCGCGGAAGTGTCGTGCGTTTCGTCTTGCGATTGCTGGCTCACAGCGGTCTCCGAAGGATCCTGGGATTCCCTTGTATCGGAGCCTGAACGCTGCTCTTCAACCGATGCGCGAGTCACAAGACGCGTCGGGAACTGGATGTGCCCTACGTCGTCCGACGGTCTAGAGTGTCGCCGAAGGATGCAGACTCGAAGCGACGCTTCGACATCACGGTGAACAATGCTCGCCTCTGATTCACAATCGAAGTCGCTGGACGCCGTGGGCACCGGCAGCATGGTGGTCGACGAAATCTCCTATGTTCCGAGTTTGCTGGGCGCCGACGGCAAGATCGTCGTGCACCAGTCGGCGGAGCGACCCGCCGCGCAGCGCCTGGTCGGCGGAGTGTGCATCAACCATTTGAGTTGGGCGTCGCTGCTCGGCCTGTCGGTCGGCATCTTCGGCAAGCAGGGCGATGACGAGCCCGGTGCCTTTTTGCGCGCCGGCCTGGATCGCCTGGGCATCGAGCAATCGCTGGATCTGTCGGGAAGCAGTTCATCGTTTTCGCGCGTGTACGTCGACGATCGCGGACAGCGCGCGATCTACATGGCTCGCGGAGCCACGGCCGAATTGACGCCGGGTGAGATCGAATCCCGACACCTGGGTCTGTTGCGGCGCGCGCGCATCGTGACCGGCGAGGTATCCCAGGTTCCGCTCATCAGTGTGTTGCGCAGTTTCGAACTCGCGCATGAATTCGGCGCGCGTACCGTGCTCGATCTGGATGTCGCGATAGACGGTGCGATCCCTGTACTCGGCTCGGAAGCGGATCTGCAGCGGGTATTGCACGCCACCGATATCCTGAAAGCCTCTGCCAACTCGCTGGTCGGACTGGCGCAACCGGGCGAACCCGAAAAGCAGGTACTGCAGATGGCGGACGCATTCGGATGCAATGCGGTGATCCTGACGCTCGGCGAGCGCGGCGCATTGATCCAGAACGACGGACAGACCCAGACGGTCGCGGGCTTTGCGGCCGAGGTCGTCGATCCCACCGGCGCGGGCGATGCCTTCCTGGGAGGAGTGCTGTACGGGATGGCCCGCGATCTGGACTGGAGCGATGCGCTTCGCCTGGGCAATGCCTGCGGGGCGGCGTGTTGTGAACAGGTCGGCGGTCTACCCCTCGACCCGGATCGGGCCCGCGAGAGGATCCGCGCGCTGGTTCCAAACCTGGCGGACGCGATCGGGTAACCGGTCCGGCTCAGCTCCAGTAGCTGCCGTCGATCATGCGTTCGAGCATGCCGCGGCACATGATCAAACCCTCCGGAGTGTCGGGCTTTTCCATATGCCCGACCGCAACCGCGCGAGCCGAGGTGCGGATCGAGATGCTGCCCCAGCGCAACGCGGCGAAGACCTCGTAGTAGTCCAGGTTCTTCACCGTGCGACCGGAGAGTTCCTCGTAGGTGGTCGCAACCTCGGTGCGCTCCATGAAGCCGGGAATACCGGCCTGCCCGGCGGCTTCTGCCATCTCCTGGAAGAAGGCGTGCATGAACTGCATCCAGGCCAGATCGGCTTCGGGTGCGCCGAGCGCCGCCATTTCCCAGTCGAAGGCGGCCACCGGTCTGAAGTCGCGATACATCAAATTGCCGATGCGCGCATCGCCCCAGTTCAGGACCGGAGGATCCTCTTGCGCGGGCCGGTTCGCATGCAGCCACTCGAAGGTGCGTTCGATGATCGGGTAGTCCACACCCTCGCGCGCCCATTCGTAGTAGGCGCGTTCGTGTCCCAGGTGCTGATCCAACGCCGTCTTGCCCTTATCGGGTCGTTCCAGAAAACTCACGTCGACGCCCGCCAGATCGATGCCGTGCAGACCCGCCAGGAGGGCGATGGATTCGCGTTGCAGCTTCGCGCGCTGCTCGGGAGTCGCCTCGAGCACCCAACCGGCGAATACGTAGGGCGGCATATCCGGTGGGACCAGGCCTTCGATCTTCTCCATCACGAAAAAGGGCGAACCCAGCTTCGACTCATCGAGTTCGAGCCACGGAGTCTCGGGCACCGGCACCGCGCTGTGTTCGCGCACCAGGTTCAAGCAGCGATATTGCAGTTCCAGGTCGTAGCTGGGAAACGCGGGGTAGTTGGACATGTCGGGACTCAAGCGCGCGACATAGGCCCCCTGACGACGTTCGCCCTGCTCTGTCCAACTCGCGTCAAAGAGCAGCGTTTCACTCGACATGCCCGAGGCCGCCGGGATCTCGAGTTGCGATATCGAGACGTCCGCTCCTTCTGGCAGACGCGACGCAAGCCAGGAACTCAGCAAGCCGCGCAGTTCAGCCAGATTTCGATTCGATGGCAGTGGCACGGCGGGTTAGCCGCGCCGGTCGCGTTGCGGGAAAGACTGGAATGCTGCTTCTGGGGCTTCGGTTCTTGGCTGCGAGTGGCTCATGGTGGCGCAGTATAATCGCGCCAACTGCCGGATTCTGAAACCTTTCCTCATTCGACTCGCGTGCCAGGCGAGATACCTGGCGTAAGTGGCCGAAAATGTTGATGAGATCCTGTCGCATTCTCGAAATTTTCGAAGTGATTTCCAGACGGCCTGGCGCGCCGAGCGCTGCGCCAGGCCGTCTGGACGCTTGCCGTATCCATAGGGAGTGGTATATGACCCTCCGCCCCGGCGCTCATTAGCGGGGAAACGACGTTGAGGGGAGCCAATGGTCAGGGGAACCGGGAGCATGGATGCCGCCCAGAAGGCGGAACTGGGCAAGAAGTGGGTCTGTTATTCGTGCTCGGTCAAGTTTTATGACCTGAACAAGCCCGAACCCCTCTGCCCCAAGTGTCAGGCCGATCAGCGCGAGTCGCCGCTCTTCGAGAAGCCGAAGCGAAAGTCCACGCGCAAGAAGACGACCAAGAAGGCCGCGAAAAAGACCACCAAGAGGGCGAAGAAGAGCGCGAAGCTCCCCTCTCTGGACGACGATGAGGTCGAGCAGATCCCGGTCGAGTCCGAAAAGACCGACGAGATCAATCTGAACGAAGCCGACCCCGACGGAGTTCCGATCAGCAACGACGACGACTAG
>JAAELY010000367.1 GCA_024226335.1 bacterium | reverse complement strand
CCCGTGATCAACTGCACGTCGTTCTCTTCGCCGCACGTCTCGACAAGTTGCACTTGATAACCGGGCCCCTTCTTGCCGTCCCGCGTCGCGTCCGGGTCCGACGGGTTCTGAATCACGTCACCGCCGGGATGCGTGCGAATCTCAATCGAATCCTCGATCACTTCGCACTGTTCGTTGAAAACGCGAACGAGCATCGTGAACGTACTACGCGTGTTGTGCTTCTGATCGTCGGCGAACCGCTCGATCAAGTCGTGCATGTCCCGGGCCACCTGCTCTCGCAGCAGGCGTCGGCTGTCGGCGTCCTTCTTCGTGTCGCCAAACAGCAGATAGCCCGACGGCTGATAACGCGTGCGAAGCTCCTCGGGCAAGGCATCGTAGGCGGCCGCATCGTGGCGCCGCAGTTGCGTGAGGAACCGCTTGATCGTCACACCCATCATCCGCGTGCGGCCGAACTGGGCCATGTCGCTGAAGACGTGCGTTGAATCGAGCCGCTGGGTCTTGATGTTCAGTTGTAGCTTCTCGACCAGCGAGGCCGTGATCTCTTCCATGATCCGCCCGGCCAAGTCGTCTTCGACGATCAGCTTCTTGTATCGCTCGACGGTCCGCGGTGACATGCTCTGGTTTTCGGGGTCGAGGTTCAACGCGTACTGGATGTCGGCATGGAACATGTACGCCTGGGCCGATTCTTCCGCAGTCCAGTTCTTGAATTCCATGATGAAGATCAGCCCACACATGGAGTAGAGCTCTTTGGTCGGCTGGCCGAACACCGGATCGAAGTGCCCTTTGACCGTGTCGACCGGCATCAGCCGCAGGATGGTCTCGCGAAAGACATGATGCCAGCCGCCGAGCAACTGCCTGTGGGCCAGCGGCGACAGGATGCCCTCATAGACGTCAAAGAGCCGATTTTGTCGTGGGTCGTTGAAATGCTGCATGGCCGACACAACTCCTTTTGTGGTAATGCGTTAAGCATAGCGCACGGCGATGCGACGTCAACCCCAGAAAGAGGCGCAACTCCCGGCTGATTCACTGGTTGCGCGAATGATGTCCGGCCCGCGACTTCTGTCGGCGGTATCTATCTACTCAGCAAAGGAAGAATGAGGGGGATCGAACATGAACGACACAGAACGATATGAACTGATTGGCGACGGGCTTGAACGAGTTTCTCAGGCGGCGAAGTTTCTCGGGATCAGCCGGAGCAAGCTCTACCGACTAATCGAGTCCGGTGTGCTTCCTTCCGTCAGACTCGGCAGAAGCAGACGCAT
>JAAELY010000366.1 GCA_024226335.1 bacterium | reverse complement strand
TACCTGGACGCCAGCGCGCTGGTCAAACGCTATGTCGCCGAGCCTGGATCGAGCGCGGTCGAGCAAGCCATAGCCGCCGCGGAAGCTGCTGGCACGACGATGATCAGCCGCGTCGAGGTGGTCGCCGCATTTGGTAGAGCATTGAACGGTGAGAAGGACGAGAAGGACGAGAAATCTAACGGTTGGGCGTAAAGACGCCTTACGCGCCTCAGCGCGTACCCACGCCGGCGGTGTGCTTCTGTTTGTGCTTGGGACCGGGGCGGATGCCTTAGACCCGCTCACCGAGGGCTCCCAAGTCGAGCTCGCGGAGGCCGGCGCGACGGCTGCCACGGCTGCCACGGCTGCCTGGCAACCCTTGGCAAGAGTCGGAGCAGGCGACTAGACTAAAAAGTGGGGTGCTGTCGATGACTGGAGAGCGAACGGAAGGACTGAGAGAGAAGATCGTGTCGATCCTCGGCGGGTTGAGTGATGGGTGCATCTCCCCCTCGGCCTACGACACGGCATGGATCGCGCGGATACCCGCGCATGGGAATCCCTTGCGCCCGATGTATCCCCAATGTCTCGAGTGGGTGCTGAGCCGCCAGCTTCCCGATGGGTCGTGGGGCTGTGCGGAGCCCGAGTACTGCCACGACCGCTTGATCTCGACTCTCAGCGCGATCGTGGCCCTCCGGTCGTGGGATGCTGGAGCGGTCTGCGTCGAGCGCGGAATGGCGTACGTCGAGCGCAATCTGCCGCGCCTGTCCGAAGAGAGCATCTCCACAGTCGGTTTCGAGCTCATCTTTCCCACGCTCGTTGAATCCGCTCGCCAAGTGCGTGTGCAGTGGCCGGCTGTCGACGCCATGATGTCGGGTGTCGCCGAGAGACGGCGACGCAAGATCGCTCTTCTCGAGAGGCACCTCTATGCCGCCCCTACGACCATCCTTCATTCTCTGGAGGGTTTTTCGGACGCAGATAGGCTCGATTTCGAACAGATCCTGAGGCTGCAGGCCCAAAACGGATCGTTCCTCAACTCTCCGGCCGCGACTGCTTTCGTCTTCATGCAGACCGGGGACTCGAACGCGCTGGCCTACATTGACGGCCTCCTCCAACGTTTTGGGGACTGCGTCCCGGTCACCTATCCACTGGATCTCTTCGAACGCCTCTGGGTGCTCGACAACTTGGCGTTCCTCGGCATAGACGGGTTCTTCCGAGAGGAGATCCGGCCGCACCTCGAGTACATACGGCGTCACTGGTCGGAGTGCGGCATGCCCTGGGGACGAGACGTCCAAGTCCCCGACCTGGACGACACCGCGGTCGCATTCAAGATCCTGCGTCGCGAGGGCGAAGACCTCTCCGCAGAGGTGTTCGAGAAGTACCGGGACGGGGATCGATACGTGTGCTTTGCGGGCGAGCTGGACACCTCGTTCAGTCACATGTTGCATCTCTACGAGGCATCGGAGCTGGGAGACGAGGAGGAGCTGCGCGTTGCAGAATCCATCTGTCGCGAGTTTCTCGTTCGGAGCGTCGAGGAGGGCGAGCTCGACGACAAGTGGTACGTCTCCAGCGGGAACGAGCAGCTGGTCCGCTACCATCTCGATCGACGAGCGGGACGGTACTCGCCGAGGGAGGAACGCGCCGCGGGGTTCGAAGCGTATCGAAACGGAATCCTCGATCGAAAGTGGATCGAGAAAGTCATCTACAGCTTGCCGAACGTGGACGACCCCATCTATCTCGAGTTCGCGGAGTCGGTGTCTGCCGAGGGGTGAGGCCAAGCATGGAACCTGTGCTCTCCGCCGAGCGGATCGACCAACTGTCGGGTGAATACGCGCATCTGAAGGCGAGTATCGACGAGTGGATCGCACGGTTCCGGCTTCGTTTTGCGCAACAGGACGCGATCGTCCACTCGCTGTGTTTCGGGGCGGTGTACAGCGTGCCCGGCGAGCGATATCTGATCGCACAGCAAATGCTGGTGAAGGAGTCGCTTTTCCACTTCGTCGTCGACGATGCGATCGACGACTTCAAGGGAACGCTGGCGGACGTGCATGAGTTCACCGAGCGACTGCATAGGTTCATCCTCGAGGGCCGCGTCGACGAGCACCCTGTCGCCTCGGAGCTCGTGGGTCCGCTCGATGCAGCGCGACGAGCGATCGAGTCCGTGCGGGGAGAATTGAGGGGCCTCGTGAGGAGCGAACGAATCCTCGACTACTGGGAGGGACTGGTGTCGGAAACGGTGGCGATGATGTATCGGGAGGCGTTGCTGCGGGCTGGGGAAATCCGGATCGGCAGCCAGGAATACCTCGAGATCGGAGAGCTCTCGATCTGTGCGAAGCCGACCCTTCTCGCCATGTCGATCGCGCTTGACGAGCCGGCGGTCTGCGACGAGCTCGAACGCTACATGCACTGCATCCAGGTCTCGGGCCGCATTATGCGCCTCGCAAACGATATCCGCTCCCACCTCCGCAAGCCGGCGGACGTCGTCAACATGGTCGCCGTTCTCGACCAGGAGCGACGAGTGCAACGCGGGAACCCGAAAAGCCCTAGCATCCAGCAGGTGCGAGCCAGCATTCGATCGTCGCAGGGCGAGCTGGCGGCGCTCTTGGAGCAGTTGGAGTCGGCGAGTCAGACCGCCAAGAGCATGATCTGGAACCTGTCCAGCATCAACGTCCGGCTCTACGAGCACCAGGACTATCGCGATAGCCAGCCGCTGGGTTTCGCGGCGGCATGGGCAGCGCTGCAGGCACCCAGTACGGGTCAAGGATGCGATCGTACGCCGTGATCACCGAAGTGCACGAGCTTCGGCTGAGGTGCGGCATCAGATATGGCCGCAACTGAAGTCCACGCTCGCTACGAGACTCTCAGAGAGAGGCACACTGGCCGAGGTCCCTGATTCACAATGGCCGAGAGGTCCCTGGTACCGTGATCTGATCGGCAGCACCATCGAGCTGACCTGCGACATCCAAGGTCGTGGACCCTGGACGGCTCCCCGCCAGCGCGGGTGCCGGCCGCTGGAAGGATCGGATGGTGGCCGGAGTATAGCGACAAAAAAACGGGGGCTCGAAAGCCCCCGTTTTTCAATGCCGAAGCCAAAACGCGGTTTTGGCTTCTCGAAGATCCGCGGCGGTGCCACCCCCCTCGGTCACCCCCCTCGGTCACCCCGGTGGCCCCAGTGACCTCGACGAGGACGCCGTCCTTTTCTCGGGAATGAAGCGCGCTGCCCGGGTTGGCGCTGACCGGGTTGGGCGCTGACCGGGTTGGGTGGCACCCAGATCCCGGTGAGGAGATCTCGGAAGAGCGTAAGCAGCGAGCGATCATCGAATGCGCGACGGCTCATGGCCTGAGCCGCGGCGACGGGCCGACCGATGCGCCAGCCGGGTGAGCGCAAGTCCGCCTCCGTGCGCCACCGAAGGCGGTCTTGCAGGTCGAAGTCCGTTCATCGCCGCGTCCTTTGCCGAAAACAACGGCCCGATCGCGCTCTTCGCCGCGTCCCTGATCAAAAACAACGCTGGTAGGGCTGCGATCGTCGCGCACTTTCCAAAAAGGACGACCCTTCGCCCATCCAAGCCCCGTACTGTGCCGATTTCAACGCCTGTTGCACGCCGTCCATCGCGCTGAAAACGGCAAGGGCGAGATGGCGGGCGCGGGACATGCGTCCAGAACGGTAATGGCAACTTCGCGAGCGCGGGACATGCGTCCAGTGTGGCAAGGGCAACTTCGCGAGCGCGGTCCATGCGTCCACAGCGGCACCGGCGTGGGTATGCGGCAGGTCCAGGGGGGTGATGTCGTCCCTGGTGACATCATCGCCGCGGTCTATCTTCTACTCCGAGGGCGGAATCGCTATCTGGCGGAGAAAAGTGTGCCGTCGTAGCCATCTGGTGGCGATGTCTGTGATGATGCCACGCGCGCGCGCTCCATCGCTGGTTGATACTCCGCTGCCAGCAAGCGGGCGCACGCAGGAATCATCGCCATCGTCGCAGCTCGCCGCCCTCGGCTTGATCATGGCCGGCGCCGCGTCTGCTGCGCGGAATCGCAAGGATCGCAATCTCGGCCGTGATTTCAGATCGCGCGGACGGAGAAGGTGGCACCGTGGGTGATGCCCTGGGTGATGCGGGCGTTGGAAGGATTGGCCGGGTTGGGGCGGGTGGGGAGTGTGGGAGTGCGGAGCCCAGGCTGAGGCTCCCGGCGAGGCTCCCGGCTAGGCTCCCGGCGCGACCCTGATAGAAAGCGGGGCTGGACGCGGGCGCGAGCCGGCAAACCAGCCGGGCGTGTCCCGCGCCGCAAGGAGGCAGCATGCACGTAAGGACCACGGTCAAGGCTGGTCACGGGCCGGTGTTCATTCCCCACGGTTGAAAGGCCACCGGGCTCCGGAGCAGTGCCTTCATCAGGTTGACTCCTCCCGACGTTGGCCAGCCTTACTGTTCCCGGTTGGTCCGTCTGGCGGTCACCGCCGGCGGCATGCAAACCCTCGATCGCCGGCCGGCATCTCATCTCCGGACCCGATCCGGCATGCCCGGAGCGCGGTAGGACGGATCAAGGAACCCCCATGGACACAATCTGGCAAGACGTACGGTACGCACTTCGGACGC
>JAAELY010000365.1 GCA_024226335.1 bacterium | reverse complement strand
AGATAATCGGGGAAATACCCGTCATATCTGGACGCTGAATCGAAACTGATGGGTGCATCGAGCGATCGGTGCACCGACACGCGACGGAACAAGTGATGGGGCAGGGGCGGTGCTTTTCGCTTCCCTCCCGAGCCGTTGCGGGAGTATGCTGCGACTCAAGCGACATAAGCTGTGCCTATGACAAGGAAAGGGAAGCGATGAGATCGAACCTCCTGGTCACTGCGTTCGCGTTCTTGGTCCTCTTGAGCAACCCGGCGGCCAGCCAGGTGATTGCCGAGACCGATTGCTGGCAAACGGAGGCGGGCACCAAGGCTGCACTCCCGGCGCTGCCGGCGGGTTTCTTCGCTCCCGGATCGGACCCGGTTCCGGCCCAGCTGATCGACGTCGTGGGAGTTCCCCTCGACCCGGTGGAAGAAGCCAACTGTGCCTGCCCCGGCGTTCCGCAGACCGACGTGGTCTTCGTCGACATACACGGCGACCCCGTTCCGGCCGGCAGCATCCACGCGGTCTCGCAGGTGCCGCTACACGCGCCCGTCCCAGACACCTGTGTGCGTCGCCTCGCGGACGCGACTTTCCCCGGGGGGGTCGGCGTGGCCGACACCATCCCGATCGAGATCGTCGAACTGTCGCTCACGAGCGCGAGTCCGATCACGGTGACGATCGGCGGTGGACCCACGGACTGGCAGGTGTTCATCACCGAAGACGGTGTGCAGCCAATCGGGCAGATGGAGCTCACGCCCAGCGTGCTCGTTCCACTGCCGGCGGGAAGCCTGACCGTTCCGGACCTTCCGCTCGACTTCCAGTTCCGCTTCGAGCCGCTCACATTCCCCGCCGGCCCCGTGTTCTTGAACGGCAATGTGAACATGCAGAACCCGAATCCGCAGGCGCCTGGACCGCCGGGGCAGTTCGCCGTTCTGTTCGCACCCCCGAGTGTGCCGGTCCTGCCGAGGGGGAGCCTGCTCCTGCTCGGTGGTTCTCTGCTCTTGCTCGGGATCGTGTGGCTGCGCCGCACCAGGATCCAGGCGACGTACAGGGCTGACTGACTTAGCGATCGAATCCGTCCTCGACCGGCCAGTGCGCTGGCTGGTCGCGTGCAGCCTGCTCACCCTGTTTCTGGGTGCCGGGTTATTGCGTCTCGAGATCCGCAGTGACGGTGCTGCGCTACACCCGGCGAACAATCCGGTGGTCCAGGCGGACAGCGCCGACCAGCGCACGTTCTTCGAGTCGGATCAGGTCATGGTCCTGGTCAGCGCCCGCCCGGGCGGCCCGCCCGTATCGTCTCCGGAAGGTCTGCGCTTTCTGGAGCAATTGCATCGCTCTCTCGAGGCGGTCCCCGGGGTGTACGCGCGGCGCGTGCGCTCCCTGGCGACCCTGATCGATCCAAGGCCCGAGATTCCGGTCATCCAGACCCCGGATTTTCTCGACGAGATCCCGACCAGTCCGGTCGCGCACGAGGCCTTGCTCGCGCGTGTAGCCGCCTCGCCGCTGGGCTCGGGTCTCTTCCTGGCTCCGGGAGGGCAGGCCGCAGTCGTGTACGTGCCGACGCTGCGCGACGCCAGTCGCTCCAAGCTGGTTGCCGACACCCAGCGCGCACTCGAGGTGCAGGCGTCGACGTTCGACTTGCGATTGACCGGACCGGTCACGGCGGAGGTCCTGTTGGGTCAGGCGGTCCTGGCCGACCTGGCCCGACTCGTGCCGTTGATGGTCGCCGTGATGGCCGTGCTTCTGTTCGCGTGTCTGCGCAGCGTGGCCGGCGTGCTGGTGCCCATGGTGGAAGTTCTGGTCGTGCTGCTGTGTACGCTCGGCGCGATGGGCCACCTGGGGATTCCCATCACGCTGGTCACGACCATCCTTCCCGTCTTGTTGATGACCGTTGCAGTGACCGACGAGATCCATCTGCTCGAACGCGTGCGCGCGCATCTCGGCGCCGATGACGCCGCGTCAGAGCCGAATCGCGCGCGCGTGCGAGCGGCCATGCGCGCTGCGCTGCGCCGTGTCGGCCGTCCGATCGTACTCACCTCGCTTACAACTTCCGTCGCCTTCATGTCCTTTGCGACCGCCTCTCTGGCTCCACTGCGTCACTTCGGTGTCTTCGCCGCGATCGGCGTTCTGCTCGCCATGGCCTTCAGCTTCACGCTCGTGCCCGCTACGGTCGTTCTCTTGCCGCCGTCGTGGTTTCGTGAGCCCGGAACTCGCCGGCTTCGCCATGCGAGCCGCGAAACCGGCATCACCGCGCGCTTGCTGATCGGGCACGGCGGCGCCGCAGCGCTTGCCGGACTCCTGCTCGCGGCTGGTGCGGCGACCGGTCTCGGGTCGCTCTCCGTTCAGGATTCCTGGGTCGAAAACTTCGATCCCGAATCCGACCTGGTGTCCGCCGAGCGCGAACTCAATGACTCGTTCTGGGGATCGTATCGCTTCGACGTGGTGCTCGAGAGCCCCGAGCCCCTGTACTTCATGCGCGCCGACGGCCTGCGGCTGGCCGATTCCGCGGCGCGAATCGGCGGTGCGGGCCCGCACGTGGGTGGCGCGTTGAGCCATGTCCTGGCCTACCAGATCGTCGCGGACGCCTGGGGGGAGAGCGGATCCGTGTTCGATCTCCCCCCCGAGCGCATCGCCGAGATCGCGCGCCTGCTAGCCAACGTGTCGCGGCGCACCGACCTCGATCAGGTGCTCAGTTCCAATGGATCGAGCGCGCGCGTGCGTCTCTTCGTAAGAGACGCCAGCTACGAGCGGGCGGAGGAGTTGCGCGACTACCTGGAGCGCTCGCTCCCAGCGCAGCTTGCGGGTTCGGGCGTGAGTGTGCACTTCAGCGGTGATCTGCCCGTTGCGAGCGCGGTCGTCGACGAGATCGTATGGAACATGGTGCGCTCTGTGGCCTGGACCGCGCTCGGCGTCGCGGTCCTGCTTCTGCTCTTCTTCCGCAGTCTGCGCCTCGCGTTGATCGCCTTCGTTCCGCTGGGCATTGGCCTACCCGCGCTGCTGGGGTGCATGGGGCATGCGGGCATGCCCCTCGGCATCGCCACCAGCATGTTCGCGGCGGTGACGATCGGAGTGGCCGTCGACTTCGCGATCCACTTCGCGCACGGATACCGCCTTGAAAGGGCGCGCACTCCCAACCATCCCGAGGCGTTGGGCGCGACGCTGGCGAGCGTCGGCCGCGCGATCCGCTGGAACGCGCTCGTCCTCGCCCTGGGGCTGGCGGTGCTCGCCTTCTCGTCGCTCAAGCCCGACCGCAGCCTGGGCCTGCTTCTCTGCGGCTCCATGGTCACCTGCTACGCCGCGACGCTCCTGTTCCTTCCGCAACTACTCTCGCGCGACCCGGCCGTCCACAGCCGGGTCGCAATGCAGTCCCCCGAGGAATGACTCGATCGCTCAGTCCGCGGCGTTAGTGCATGGACTCGGATGAGTGGCTGAGTCGTCGGATCCTCCGTGCCCGTGAATTCAGGGTCCGATCGCAACCGAGACCGGCCGCCCTTGCTCGAGCACGCGGTTCTGGGTGTTGCAGCCGAGCATCGCTTCCTGTCTCAGCTTCTATCGCCTTTTTCCCTGTCGGGAGTTCACTCCCCGGATCGGTTTCTTGAAATCCCACCAGCGAGCGATCTGCTTGCGCTCTCTGACCCGGCCGTACCCGAAGAGATCGTCGAGCTTCACCAATAGCTTGCCGATGCCCGGCAGCCTGCCCGGAAGCTTGGCCGCCATGATGTGAGCTAGCTCGTGCAAACCCGTTCTATCCTGTTTGCTCCACGGGCACACGGACATGCAGGTCGAGCAGTAGATGTCCTTGGCGGTCTGGAACTTGAAGCAGGCTTCGTTGTTTTCGAAGTAGGCCTTTTTCCCCGATGCCTGCCACTGATTGACGGGCTCCCAGTAGGGGTGTTCCGAGTCGCTGATCGCCTTGGTCGGGCAGGACGTCGCGCACTTCTTGCATTCGGTGCAGAACGCCTGCAGACCGAAATCGATGGGCTTGTCCACGGCCAGGGGGAGATCGGTCAGAACGGCGCCGATCCGGACGTTGCCGCCGAATATGGGATTGACCATCCGGTTCATGCGGCCTAACTCGCCGAGCCCCGCGGTGATGGCGAAGGGAACCACGGGAGCGACGTTCTGCAGGTCGAACGCTTCGTAGCCCAGGCCCTTGATGAACCGCGACATCCGCACGAAGGCCATGAAGGCCGCCTCGTACCCGGCCCGGTCGCCGGCGGCACCGAGTTCGGTCAGATTGCGGTCGACGAGGTTCTGTGGGCAGACACCCAAGAGGCAGATGATGTACTTCATCCGCTCCGGGAGGATCGCGCCCATCCCACTACTGGTGATCTCATCGACCTCGGAGCTGATGGATACACCCTTGTTCAACCATCTCTCGTCGATGGCGGTAATCCCGACCATGGCCGCACCCAGCTGAATACCGGCGGCTTCTACAACATCGGAAGCCTCCTTAGGCGAAGCCTCCCAAGGCGGCAGGTCGAGGGTTTCGGGCGGATGCAGCTTCCAGGTACTGGTCACCTCTCCGATGCCAGGCAATATGTTGAAGTACGGGTCGCCGAGAGAACCGACCGTGGCGTGCATGTAGGTATTGGCGGCGTAGTGCAGGGCCAGGTCCGGCAGGGTTCGGCCGGCGATGTTCGCGCTCACGCCCCGCGCGACGAACTGCTTCGACTTCTCTTCGTACTTCGGGATCGTGTCGGATTCGAACAGGAGGGTATGAGCGATTCTGTGGACATCGGGCTTGCTGGATCGCGAATCGTCGGTCTCGGTGGTGATCTCGTCCACCGTTTTTACCCACCAGGGATAGCGCTTCTTCTGGTCGCGGTAGATCACGTTTCGATCGTCAGGCATCGGATCTCAGAACCCCGCCTTCAAGACGATGAGAAGCAACACCACGCCCGGTCCTCCGAACATGGAAAGACCCATCCAGGCGGCGCGGGGTTGGTTCTCTTCGAGCGAACCGACGAAGACATCCAGGCTGAACGCCACCAGCGCTGCGCCTGCGACGAATAGTATCCACAGGTACCAGGCGGGTCCGGGCTCCGCGAAGTACATGGTGGTGCCGAAGATCCCCGTCAGGATTCCGAGCGCGTAGTTTCTCATCGAGACGATTCTACCAGAATCGCAGCGGGCATCCGTTCCCCCTCCAGAACGATCCGGATCTTCTCCTCCGGTGCGAACTTCCTGCGGGTACGGCGGCGTATCTCTCGCACGGCCGCTTCAGTGGATTGCTTCTTCGACCTGCTGGACTGCCCCCGGAATGCTGGACGGCTCAGAAGTCCAGAGACATGCGGTGGTCTCGTAGCGAGAGAAGATCAAGGAGTGTGCAATGCGAAAGAGGAAGAAGGAGTACCTTCCCGCAGTGGCGGCCTAGATCGAAACCAAGAATCGTCTCTTAGCCAGAGCTATCTCGAGTCCTGAAGCTTTCGAAGATGTACACATCACGGGGTCTCCTCTGCTGATTCGAGGAACCCCCGAGCGATCTGTTTGATCGGCGTTGGTGCGTCAATCAAATCACGGCTGAGGCTCCTCACTCCGATGATCTTGATCAGTCGCCGATTGCGACGGATTCTGGCCTGCCGTGGGCCATCATCCGATTTCTGCCTGCTCACCTCCGGACCCCGAGCGGTCGAGCCTCGTCCTCCCGCCGCTCCGAAGTCCTTTTGCAGGGGCCCGGCTGCCCGCGTCCGTTCGAGAGCCCCCAGATTCCCCGACTGCCGGCTCTCAACAGCCGAAAATGGATGGTCTTATTAGGGAGACAGCGGTGCTATACTTCCTATCCGCCCGATCCCGGCGTTGTTGAACATGACATCCAGGCGGCCGAACGTATCGGTCGCGCGCGACCAGCGCCTCGACGTCGGCTTCGACCGATACGTCGGTGTGCTGGTACACGGCTTCGTTGCCGCTCTCGGACGCGAGCTTCGCAACCTCTTCTCCGCCTTCGTCGTTCAGATCCGCCACCACCACATTCGCACCGGCCTGTGCGAAGAGCAGAGACGCGGCGCGTCCCATGCCGCTCGCGCCACCCGTGATGATCGCAACCTTGCCGTTCAGCTCGTGCATTGCGTTCTCCTTGGCGTTCTCAGACGTTGTGGTCTTTTCGATACTGCGCCCAGCGCGCGAACGACTCGTCAATCTCTGCGCTGCGCTTGTCGACGACCGGCTTCAGACCGGGGTGGCTGAAGATGTATGTGTCGTCCGCCAGAATGGCCGCTACGACCATGTCGCCGATCACGGATGCGTCGAGCATGTCCGACATCACTTCCTCTTGCAGGCCGCCCATCCCCACCAGCTTTGCGGTGTCCTTCTCGCGCTGCAGATCCGCGGGGCGGTTGCGGCCCGAGTTCGCCACGTTGGTGGTCACGCCGCCCGGACACAGCACCGACACTCCGATGTCGTACCGCGCCAGATCCCGCCGCATGACTTCCGAAAGGCCGACGACCGCGTACTTGCTGGTGGTGTAGATGCTGCCGTTCGGAATCGGCATCTGCCCCGCCATCGAGGCGGTGTTCACGAAGTGGCCGCCTTCGCCGTGCTCCACCATTCGGTTGACGAACGTCTGAACGCCGTTGATCACACCGTTCACGTTCACGCCCATCACCCAGTCCCAGTCCTTGTAGTCCATCCGGTTGACGCGTCCGGTGACGGCCACACCCGCGTTGTTGCAGACCACGTGGACGTTGCCGAAGGCGGCCTCGGTGTCCTGGGCGGCCTGCTCCATCGCGTCGCGGTCGGTCACGTCGAGCTTCAGGAGGATCACCTCGGCATCACGTCCGGTGAACTCGTTCTTCACCTGATCGAGAGCCGCTTGCTCGATGTCGGTGATCGCGACCTTCATCCCGGCGGACACAAGCGATCGCGCGATCCCGAGTCCGATTCCGCTGGCGCCGCCAGTAACGAACGCCACCTTGCCGGATATGTCCTTCATGGCTGCCCCCTCCCCGAAACGGGTTGCAGATTCGTGCCCCTTTCGATCGATAAGGGGCTTCAACTATGATACTAGTTAAATGTCATCGAAGGTAGACGATAATCCGCCCGGATGCTGAGGAACTAGCACACGTGGTGCAGGGGTCCGGGGCGACCACTAGGAGGATCCCATGAGATTCGGTGTTTTCTACGAACTTCAGCTTCCAAAACCCTGGAAGGAAGATTCGGAACTTCGATTGGTTCAGGAAGCGATCGAACAGGTTCAGGTCGCCGATCGGATCGGGATCGATCATGCGTGGGCAGTCGAACATCACTTCCTGGACGAGTATTCGCATTGTTCGGCCTCTGAGGTCTTTCTCTCCGCGCTCGCCGCCAAGACCGAGCGCATTCGCGTTGGATTCGGCATTCGGCAGGTGATCCCCAACTACAATCATCCGTCACGCACAGCAGAGGCGGTCGCGATGCTCGACCTGATCTCGAATGGGCGGGTCGACTTCGGGATCGGCGAGGGCGCGACGCGAATCGAGCTCCATGGTTATGGCATCTCGGCCAAGCGCAAGCAGGCGCTCTCACTCGAGGCCGCCGAACAGATCGCCAACATGATGGTGATGGACCCCTATCCGGGCTTCGAGGGAGAGGGCTTCTCGTTCCCCTGCCGCAACGTACTCCCCAAACCCGTTCAGAAACCGCATCCCCCGATGTGGCTGGCCTGTAGCAATCGTCGGACCATCGAGACGGCGGCGCGAAACGGCCTCGGCGCGATGGCCTTTACCTTCGTCGATCCTGTGGAGGCCAAGACTTGGGCAGATACCTATTACTCGATCATTAAATCAGAGGAATGTGTACCGCTCGGCCACACGGTCAATGCCAATATCGCCGTGGTCGCCGGCTTCTCGCTTCACAACGATCCCGAAGAGGGGCGTCGACGTGGAATGGATGGTTTTGGCTTCTTTCGTTATGCGATCAATGCGATGGCCGCGAATGCATTCAAGCCCGGCCGAAGCACGTTGTACGAAGAATACGAGGCGCTGCGCGATCAAGAGGGAGACCAACCCATGATCCCCAGTCCCGGGATCGGCACTCCTGGTGACTTCAGCAAGTTCATTCGCGAATTCGAGGATGCGGGGGTCGACCAGATCATCTTCCTGCAACAGGGCGGTCGGAATCGGCACGAAGACATCTGCGAGAGCCTCGAACTCTTCGGGTCCGATGTGTTGCCCGAATTCATCGGCGGAAAGGAAGAGAAGGAGGCGAAGAAGGCGGAAGAACTGGCGCCCTATTTCGAGAAGGCGCTGGCGCGGAAGCAGTTCATGCCGTCGCTCTCGGACGATGAAATCCCCATCGTAGAGGCATCGCGCGATCGAAGGACCTTCTACCGAAAGTAGACGGAGTGGAACTCGTCGGTCGAGGACCACGACGTCGCTTCGTGTTTCGGGACGCAGAGTACAGCCATCGGAGGTGGAACGATCGGTGATGAGCTCGCTCGACGGAAAGATCGCGATCGTGACCGGAGCCAGTCGCGGGATCGGAAAGGGCTGCGCCCTCGAGCTCGGTGCGGCCGGTGCGACGGTCTACGTGACCGGGCGTACGTTCGAGGAAGGCTCGGGCTCGCTCGCTGGTAGCCTGGAGTCGACGGTCGCCGAGATCGAGGCTCTCGGAGGAAGGGCCGTGGCGGTGATCTGCGACCACGCCGACGACGCTCAAGTGGAAGCGTTGTTCGAGCGCGTAGCCAGCGAGGCCGGCGAGCTCGACGTGCTCGTCAACAACGCCTTCCGTGTTTCGCCGAAACTCGATCCGAAGGTCCCCTTCTGGGAGACGCCACTCACCGATTGGGATGCGATGATCGACGTGGGAACTCGTTCGGCCTACGTGGGAACCCACTGCGCGGCGCGGACGATGGTCCCACGAGGGCGGGGGCTGATCGTCAACATCAGCTCTGCGGGTGCGATCCGCTTCTTTCACCATCTGGTGTATGGGGTCGGCAAGGCTGCGCTCGACCGGATCACGAAGGACGCGGCCCAGCCTCTCGCGGCGCACGGCATTGCGATTGTCTCGCTGTGGCCCAACGTCGTGAAGACCGAGCGGGTACTGCGGCTGACGAACTTCGATCTGGACGGCGCCGAGTCGCTGCGTTTCACGGGCCGAGCGGTGGTCGCACTCGCGGGCGATCCAGAGATCATGCGGTACAGCGGACGGGCCGTGACATCCCGCGGATTGGCCGACGCCTACGGCTTCAAAGACGTGGACGGGAGCCTTCCCGACGATTCACCGTGGCAGCCCGTCGGATGAGCGACGCAGACCCGCGCGCCTCAGCCCAGTAGTTCCTTCACCCTTGCCGCGTGGTCGGCGCCGTCCGCCATGCCACACTCGAAGGCAGCCGGGCACCTACAAAGGGACTTCAGCGAACTTCCCCCGGAATGCTGGACGGCTCAGAGGTTAGGATTGAGGCAGTTTCAGATTCTTCAGGACTGACACAGCGAGACTGCGTCCACATTGGCGGATCGCGTTCTCCACGGTCGAAACACTCCGAGTGCCCGCGTTGCTGTCACGTTGCTACACACCGGACCTTGGTCGGCACCGATGAGCGAGGGCGGTCCGGCGCAAGCACCTGAACCGCAAGGCATTCCGCTGGAGCCGACGATCCGATTTGAACGGACGACCTGCTGATTACGAAGCGTCCGCAAGTGAATCCCACCGGCGTCTCCCGGTGTCCATTTCGGTATGCCGGGCATAGGCTTGGGCCGCCGGGCCGGTTCCGCCGGCGTGTGTCTCTGTTCAGATCCGTCCACGCCCCGTAGCTACACCGTTGCTGTCAACGAACGATCGAAGGATGACTCTGTGAGAACGGGGTGGTTCATACCGCGATCTCCTCGCAGCATGGCTCTAACAGGCTCGCTGCTATGCCGGTCCTCGCGTTGGCCGATTCGCCTGATTCCCTGCCTAGTATTCCCTCGCCGTGATTTACGAGGTCGATCTTGCCTCGAATCTGTTCGTGCTTCCCAAGCTGTATACTTTTGGGCAGCAGGACCGAGGAGGCGGCTTGTCCCAGGCAGACGAGATTAGGGCATTCATCGCGCGAAGATACGTTGATCCGGCTCGCGTCCGGGGCGACCGTCGGATCACGGT
>JAAELY010000364.1 GCA_024226335.1 bacterium | reverse complement strand
ATCAGCGAACGAGTGTCCGGTATTTGAGCACCTCGGCGGGATAGCGCAGCGCAAATCGCCATTCCGTATCGGTGCTACACGCCTTGACGTACAGTGAGTTTCGCCCCAGTGGGAAGTCGACGCGCAACGGCGTCTGATCCAGACGAAACACCGGAGGTGTCTTCTGCATTCCAAGGAACTGCTTGTCCAGCAGGATTGCATACGGGTCGCCGGATGCGATCCGTAGGACACCCGTCACGTTGCGCTTCATCTCCATCACCTGGCGCAAGTACACGCAGCGCGGCTCGCGGGCGGAAAGAGGCGCGGCCCGGTTCAGGTCCAGCCCGCCCTGGACTCCCACTGCGCTGATCGGCAATCGCCGCCATCGTTTCAGTGTTTCCGGGTGCTGCTTCACGGATGGATCGAAGGCTTCGCTGATCTCCCAATCGGTCTCCGGTAGCGGCAATCGCTCGGTTCTCTCGTACAGTTTGAGCAGGCCGTGCCCCGCTGATTCGAAGCGCAGGGTGTAAGCCTTCGCGACCAGTTGTTTGAGCTTTGCCATGCATGGATCTCGTTCCATTGCGGGTAGGGGGTTCCACCAGAGGACGTAGTCCGCGCTCATTCCCGTGGTTTTCTCGTAGCGGGTGACGTCGAGGCACGACGGCAGCCATTCGATATTGGCACTCAAATGGTCGTAGGGGTCGACCTCCGGGTAGAAGCTGAGCGGGAACACGCCGGCGGTGCCTTCGTAGTTGCTGAACTCCACGCCGTTTCTCTGTGCTGCGATATAGCCGGCTGCGTGCAGGAACGGGCGCGTGTTGATGGAGATCCGGCGTCCACCCTCCACGCGGTCGTTCGCGAATATCAGAGGCACGATCGTGGAATTGGGCTCGATCAGTTCATTTGCCGACAGGAACTCATCCACGTAGTCGGCCAGTTCGATTCGGTACAACGTCTGAAACGTCAGGCCGGGCAGGGCGATCAGGACCGAGCCGACCATCACGCAGATTCGCATCCAGCGCTCGTGCGGTTGGGCCGCGAGCCAGAGCAATGCTGTGAAGAAGATGAAGGGCATGAAGCGAATATTCGCCCACTTGTTGACGAACTGACCTGGCATGACGAAGTAGGCGATCATTGCCACGAATGTCGCGAACAACAGCCCGTCCCAGCGATGCCAGGTGTTCTGCCGCACCTTGCGGGTCACCGTAAGGATCAGGGCCAGGGAGAACACGACGGACACCAGCGGCGTGTAGATGACCATGCCCGGGTCGTGGACCACCAGAGTGACCGTCGTGGCCAGCCAGACAGCGAGCTGCTTGAAGCCGAGGTGTGTTCCCGGAGTGCCGCCGACCTCCCGGTTGATCAGGACGTAGACGCCCAGTAGGAATAGAGGCAGGCACGCGTACAGGGTGATTCCCAAGGGTCGCCACGCAGCAGCCCTGAGCGCCTTCACACGACCTTCCGGAAGGCGCTCTTTGAACTCTCCGAGCGTCATCCAGCCGACGATCGAGAAGAAGATCAAACAAGTCGCCATCGTGCCAAAGCCGTGTGAGAAATAGAGCAGCAACGTGAGCCCGGTAAGAGGAACTGCCCGCTCGAGCGTCAAGTCGTGTTCGTACCTGCACCAGTAGCCCAGCAGGAAGAAGAACTGGACCGTACTCAAACAGAAATTGTAGAAGCCCAGTTGCAGCGGCAGCGTGTAGATGAACGGGAATATCAACAACGCCAGGAATCCGCGATCCTCTCCAAAGGCCCGGCAGGCGTAGCGCGCGCTCACAGGAAGCAGCACGGCAAAAGCACTCACCAGAACCTTCTCTGCAATCAGCGGCGGGAATACCAGGGAAAAGGCCGTGAGCAGCAGGTGCCCGATCCAGTTCGGCAAGAGTTGCCCGTTGAAGAAAAAGAAAGCGCGGATGATCGGAAGAGCCGGGTCGTTGAAATTGAGCAGACTGCTCGCGGTGGCGACATGAGTGGGTCCATCCTGGGTCAGGAAAGCCCCGGAGATCCAGATCGGCACTAGGTGCGCCGCAATCAACCCCACGAACAGGGCGTTTTCCCGCCGCCGCAACCGGTCGGTCACAGCCCGCGGAGCCTGGCACGTCCCGTCTGCGGTCACCTCGACCCTCCGTGGTGGTTCTGGGAGCTGTTCGCTGTGTCCCGCGCCAGCGGGAGCGGAGTATACGAGAAATCGGGACGCCGACACAGATCATCTCTTCGCGTAGTCCCGCTCCTATGCCACGCGCGGTAAACGGTGTACTATTGATTCATGGCCAAAGGTCAAGACAAAGGGCGCTCCGCAAAGTCCAACAAACCCAAGCTTTCGGCGAAAGAAAAGAAGGCCAAGAAGCAAGGGGCGAAGAAGGGCAAGTAGGATCCGGATCGGGCGGAGCGTTTGCTCGCCGCGACAGCGACCCGTCTACGCTTGACCCGGCTTTGCATCCGCGAAGTGGCTTGTGAGACGCTGGGAGCCTCACAAGTGCGGGCCGTGATCGGTCTCACAGAGGGCCGATGCCAGTAGACTTCGCAGACCGTATCGAATTCGCTTCCGATGCCTGGGTAGACGCTGCGCGCGAGAGTCTCGAACGCGCTGTTGCGGAGGCGGGTTCCGCTCTCGATGGTATTCGCTTCAGCCTCTGTGAGTCATATACCGACGCGCCTCCGCATCTGGCTCGTCCCGGGAATCTGGCCGCGTGGCATGCGCGCTTCGACGGAGCCAGTGTCAGCGTCGGGGCGGGAATCATCGACGACGCCGACTTCCGGATCCACGGCCCGTACTCCGCCGTCCTGCCTCTCTCCCGGACTGTCTATGGCAGCGACACGCGCGCGTCAGTGCGCGCCCAACGCGAGAACGTGCATCGAGCGGGCCGCGACGCGATCGAGTTTATCGGTCAGCCCCCTGCGCCCGTGTTGATGCCCGTGCTGGCTCGGCTGCACGACGACCTGGCTCCCCGCACGGTCGACAACCCGGATCTGGCCCACCGTCTGGATCGGCAGGGGCTCACGGGCAATTCAAAGGAACTGCTCGAGCAGGGCTACACCGTTCTGGAGCGGGCCGTCTCCGATGGGTTTGTAGATGAACTTCGGGCCACGATCCTGGAGCGCATTGACGAGCACGCACCGCGTCCTGCCGCGATGCTGCTGGAGCGCGGGCGCATCTTCGAGGAAGCCGCTTTGCAACCCCAGCTGATGAGTCTGGCCGAAGTCCTGTGCGGCAAGGGCTTCCTGCTCGCGCAGCTCCTGGGGCAGAGAAAGCCCGCGGGTGTTCCGCTCATTCCAATGCACAGCGACTACAATCTGATGCGCGAGCCGTTTCCTGAGCATCCCCAGCAGTGCACCGCCTGCTGGGCGCTCGAGGACTGGGCGCTCGAGGTCGGGCCGACGCGGGTGGTTCCGGGAAGCCAGCGGAAGCGTCGCCACCCCGGCCCGGAAGAGGGTGGAGACGAGAGTATTGCGATCGAGATGCCCAAGGGGTCGATTGCGATCTGGGATGGTGCAACCTGGCACGCGCAGTCTGAACGCACCGCACCGGGTGAGCGCGTGACCCTGCACTCTACCTACAGTCGCATGACTCTGCGCACCTACGATTCCTATCGCGACATCGATCCGGCGATCCTCGACAGGAACCCGCCGGAACTCGCAACGCTCGCCGGGTTCGACGACGTTTTCGAAAAGAACACGTACGCTGGCCCGGATTTTCGCCGCTTGCGACACGCGTCGAAGCTCTTTCGGACCTGAAACCGAAGGCCGATTTCAGCTCGCTTCGCTCGATGGTGGCGGCCTGGCCCTTCGTGCCCGCGCCAGTCCCAGCAGCGGGATCGAGATCCCGATCAGCATGATCGTGCCACCCAGGATTTCTCTCGAGGTCGGGAGATCCGAAAGGATCAGATATCCGAGTACCAGTGTGAGCACTGGAGCGGCCAATGTTGCCAGCGTCGTGATGCGGGCTTCGACGTATTTCGCCGAGTTCATCAGGCACAGGCGACCCAGGAACGGTCCGGAGAACGCAGCGAGGCTCACATAGCCCACCTGTGCGCTGGAGATCTCGGCCAGTTCAGGTGGAAATCCGTTCCAGATGAACCAGAGCATCACCGCCAACCAGAGTCGCAGCCCATTCACCGACACCGGGTCGATGCGCTGGATGGTCTTGCGCGTGACGACGGCCATCGAACCAAAGCACACAGCCGAAGCAACGGCCCAGAAGATTCCGGTGGTTCGCAGGTCTGCGGCGGCCAGCGGATCGTTCAAAAGGAGAAGTCCGCAGATGGCGATCGCTGCGCCCGCCCAGAAACGCCGGTCGATCCTCTCGCCAATGATCGGCCACGCCAGCAATGCGACGATGATGACTTCGCTGCGCTGCACGACGGTCAGAAGAGCAGGCGAGATCAACTTGATTGCGGTCGCGCTGGCGAGATTTCCAAGCAGTGTCAAGCTTCCCAGCGCCGTCGCGACGCCCAGATCGAAGCGGCTGAATCTGGGGATCGACTTGTGGCGATAGACGGTCAGCAAGCTGTTGAAGATCGCCGCGGCGACCAGCAGGACGAGAGTATTCGTCGCCGTCGAGCCATGGCTGGCTGCGATCTTCCACGGGATCACAAAAGCCGCGATGCCGAACGCCGAGGCGACAGCCCACAGGATTCCTCTGCGATGTTCGCCTGGCATGACAGTCTCGCCCGGAACTCGGCGAGAAATCCGGCTTGGCAAGAAGAATTTCAGGGCGTCTCAGACCGGGTCGAGTACCACCACCGGGATCGTGCGTTCCGTGGCCTTCTGATAGTCCACGTAGGGCGGATAGATCCCGACCATTTGAGTCCAGATGCGCTCGCGCTCTTCACCTTCGGCGACGCGGGCGCGAGCCGAAACAGCCTTGGCTCCCACCATCAGATCGCACTCGGGTGTCGCTTTGAGGTTGCGATACCAGAGAGGGTGATCGGGCAGGCCGCCTTTCGATGCGATCACCACGTAACCGTTCCCGAAGTTTCCGTAGATCAGCGGGAGAGAGCGCGGCTCTCCCGATTTCCGGCCGGTGGTCGTGAGTAGTAGCGTCGGGAGATCTCCCGGACCCCCCAATGGTGTCGAATCCCAGATATGCGCTTTCTCGGGGTCTTTCCGGTACAACTCGATGTGTTCCGCGATCCAGGGGATCTCTGAGAAATTCGCCATATTAGTTGCCGAAGTCCCATCCCTCACCGCTCGCGTAGCGCTTGAGTACGTTCTTGGCGACCAGGATCTTGTGCACCTCGTCCGGTCCGTCGGCCAGTCGCAGTGTACGCGCCCCCTGGTACATGCCGGCCAGCGGCAGATCGCCCGTGACGCCCGCCGCGCCCCAGACCTGGATCGCTCGATCGACCACGCGTGAGTACGCCTCGGGTACATAGATCTTCAGCGCCGAGATCTCGGTTCGCGCATCCGCTCCGCTCTCCATCTGTTCGGCGCAGTGGATCGTCATCAATCGCGAGGTCTGGATGTCGATGTAGGAGTCGGCGATGAAGCCCTGGACGAACTGCTTTTCCTTGAGCAGGCCGCCGTGCACCTCGCGAGAGTTCGCGCGTTCTACCATCAGATCGAATGCTCTCCACATCTGGCCCACTGAGTTCATGCAGTGGTAGACGCGCCCGGCACCCAGGCGATCCTGGGCGGCTGCGTGGCCGGAGCCGGTCTGGCCGAGCTGGTTCTCTGCCGGCACCCGCACATTGTCGTAGATCACCTCGGCGTGGTCGCTGCTCTGGCCCCAGACCTCGATACCGCGCACGATGTTCACGCCGGGCGTGTCGGTCGGAACGATGATCTGAGTCATCTTGCCGTTGGTGTCTTCGGACCCGTCGGGGTCGTCGGTGCGGCACATCACGATCAGGAAGTCCGCAGCAATGCCGTTGGACGTAAACCACTTCTGGCCGTTGATGACCCACTCATTGCCTTCGCGGCGTGCGGTGGTCTTGATCGAACGCGGATCGGATCCCGCGCTATCGGGCTCCGTCATCGAGAAGCCGGACTGCATCTTGCCCTCGGTCAGGGGCACGAGCCATTTCTTTCGCTGTTCCTCGGTGCCGTACTTGAGCAGGATCTTCTGATTTCCGGAGTTCGGTGCAACCACACCGAATAGCGAAGCGGCACCGATCGCGTAGGCGAGCACCTCGTTCATGTACGCATGCTCCAGGAAGGTCAGTCCGCAGCCGCCGTACTCTTCGGGAAGATGCGGTGCCCAGAGCCCCGCCTGCTTGACCTTCGTCTGGATCTCGTGGCGCAGTTCCCGGGCCTTCTGGCGCTCTTCGTCGCTGCCCGATTTCCCGGACCGCCGGCGCCATAGAGTAGTTTCGTTGGGCAAGATCTCGCGGTTGACGATTTCGGCCGTCAGCAGGCGGATCTCATTGATGCGATCGGGAAGCGACGCAATCGACTGTACGTTCATGGCCATAAGGTTTTTCTCACCTCTCCTGCTCTTCTGCTCTTCGGGTAGTCCACGGGCCTGGTTGTCCACAGGCGCGGGTTCGATCGCCGCACCCTATCATTTTGGATGTGCATTCCTCAATCGAGTCCAGTTCAGGGCCACCGGAAATCGGTTTCCCTCTGCAGTTCCCGAAGGATTATGCTGGGACATTCACTGCTCGGGCATTCACGAGAGGACGGCGAAAATGACTCACCCGGATCTTCAGGAGCTGATCGATCTCGACAGCGCTCATCTGATTCACCCGATCACCGAGCTGCGAAAGCACGAGACGAAAGGTCCCCGAGTCGTTACCGGAGGCGAGGGCATCTGGATCGAAATCGGCGACGGTCGGCGTGTGATCGACGGATTCTCGGGCTTGTTCAACATCAACGTCGGGCACGGGCGTACCGAGATCGCGGACGCGGTGGCTGAACAGATGCGCGAGCTGGCGTACTACCCCTCGTTCTGGGACTTTTCCTCCGAGGCTGCGATTCGCCTGGCGCAACGCGTCGTCGAGTTGTTGCCCGAAGATCGAACCCTCCGGCATCTGATGTTCACGACGGGAGGTTCCGATGCGAACGAGGCGGCGTTTCGCTTTGCACGGCTCTACCACGCCGTGCAGGGCCAGCCGCAGCGGACCAAGATTCTCTCGCGTCGTCACAGTTATCACGGAGCGACTCGAGCGGCCGGATCTGCGACGCGGATTGGCGTGTACCACATCATGGCACCGCCCGACCCGGAGCATGTCGAGACCGCGGCCCCGTACTGTTTGCGCTGCGAGTACGGCAAGACTCATCCCGCCTGCGAACTCGCCTGTGCCGAAGACGTCGAGGCGACGATCCTGCGAGAGGGGCCGGAAACGGTTGCAGCGATCATCGTCGAACCGGTGATGGGGACTGGTGGGATCATTGCGCCACCTGCCGACTACTATTCGCGTCTTTCCGAAATCTGCAAACGACACGGAGTCCTGCTACTGCTCGACGAAGTGATCACCGGTTTCGGACGCACGGGGCGCTGGTTCGGAATGGAACACTGGGACATCTTCCCGGACGTGCTTTGCTTCGCGAAGGGTATTTCGAGCGGGTATCTGCCCTTGGGTGGCGTTGCTCTTTCGGATCACGTCTACGAGACGATTCGCGATCAGAGTCCCAAAGGTCTGCCCCTGATGTTCGGGTTGACCTACAACAACCATCCGGCGTCATGCGCTGCAGGCCTGGCGAACATCGAGATCGTCGAGCGCGAAGGCCTGGTCGGAAATGCGCGCGATGTTGGGGAGCACCTGCGCAAGCGACTCCACCAGGGACTCGGTTCGCACTCCCATGTTGCGGACATCCGCGGTATCGGGATGCTGGCGGCCATTGAGTGTTCTGAGCCGGGAACTCTCGATCCTGTCGGGGGCAAGCCGATGGCTTTTCCCGCTGCGGTCGCCAGTCGTTGTTACGAACGCGGATTGATCGTGCGTGCGCTCTGGGAGTGCGTGGGAATCGCGCCTCCGCTGTGCACGTCGGCCGAGGAGGCCGACCAGATCGCAGATATCGTCATCGACTCGATCCGCGATCTGGCCTGACTCCGTGTATCGACGCAGCTAGCCGCCGTAGAAGACCGAGTCGCCCAGGTCGGCGAGTACCAGGGTCTCCTGATCGGCGCGGCCGGTGATTTCGCGCAGAACGCGCGCCTCTACGACTTCGCCCAGGAAGAGGGAGTGGTCGCCACGCTCGAGTGTATCGATGAGCTTGCAGCCGACGATTGCAGCCGCGGCATCCAGAACGGGTGCGCCCGTCTCGCCGATCGTGAAGGGCTGTCCCGCGATCGTGTTTCCCTCTCGCTCGACCGGCTTGAAGAACGAGAAGGCGAGATCTTTATGCTCTTTGGCGAGTACGTTGAGTGCGAAGCTGCGGCATTCCTTGATCAGGTCGTGCGCGCCGGAGTCCGCCTTTACGCCGACGGCGATCAGGGGAGGCTCAAACGAAGCTTGGGTCACCCAATTGATCGTGGACGCGGCGACCCGGCCGTCTTTGGATTCAGCCGTAAGAACGTAGAGTCCGTATGGGATCATTCGCAGTGCGGTTTTCTTTTCCTGGGCGTCCATTTCCGGATCAGTCCTCCAGATTCTCGTCGTAGGGTCTCGTCGTAGGGATGATTCCTCGGCCACGCCGTTCGGGTTTCGCGCGGAGATGCGCGACCGATGAGCCACCCTGCCATCGTTCGACGGGTTCACGCAAGCCGTCGCCGAGGCGCGATCGACTGCGTGTCAGCCGCCCAGGTCCCTCATGAACGCCTCATGGACCATGTCGTCTTCTGCAGAGCCGTGGGATTTCAGTTCCGCGAAAAACCGGCGCAAGGCCTTGGCTACGTCTTCCCAAGGACTGTCCGGGTTCTTCGTCCGGGTGCGGAGTCGGGCGAGTTGCTGGCACAAGTCCTTGTGGGCTTGCTCCAGTTGAGCTGCGCGGGCGCTCAAGCGCGGAGCCACGGCGAGAACGTCGGCGAAATATCCGCCGTCTTCCTCCAGGGCGAAATGCTCGTTCAGGCTGACTTCGAAACGCGCCAGTTCTTCTGCGAACAGAGCGCGTTGTTTGGCCTCCGGTGCGGGGTTCTCCAGCGCATCGCGAAGCTGGTTCGTCGTTTGTTCCAGTGCGAGGTGTTGCTCGCGGATCTGATCCAGCGATGGGGGCGGTGTGCGTTCCGATGGGCTCATTCGTCCATTCTCCGCTTTACCGTAGGGCCATAAGCTTACGCCCTTTGTACCGATTGCGGTATGACCGCCATCAGGCTCGAGAGATCCGTCAGACCGCGCGGCTGAAGGCCCGGCCGGCGGGGTCTTTGTCGAGCCAGGCATCAAATACGGCTGCGATACTGCGCACGAGCAACCGGCCGAGCGGCAGGACCTTCACACTGCCGTCGCTTCCGATCTCCACGAGTCCGTCGCTCTCCTGTTCGGCCAGCGATGAAATTTCGGCTGCGTAGACATCTGCGAATTCCTTGCCGAACACCGCGCGGTATTCGTCGGCCCGT
>JAAELY010000363.1 GCA_024226335.1 bacterium | reverse complement strand
GGAATCGTTGAACCCCGCCACCACCTGCTGGCTGTTCGCAGCCACCTGGGCCAATGCCTGTTCGCCATACAAGTGCTGGCTACCAGTGACGAACCAAACTTCCAGAGAATCCAAGGATGTATCCATGGTCGGCACGCTCCGTAATTCTGTCTTGCCCGATTCCTAAGTAACGCGGGAAGAACAGGTTCGGCTAATCGCCGTCCTTCGCTCCGCGCAAGCTGCGTCCTTGCGTCACTTTCGCGGAGCGAAAGGCGACTTTGTTCTTTCCACGATCCTAAACATAGACCCGCCGACTCCGACGGACTAGTAGAAGAATGCGCATAAATATGTTACATTTGCGCACGAGTGGTTTGTCAAAGCTAAGAATTCGGGTTGCCTCGATTAGCCGTTTGGGCGCTAGCCCCGGTTTTCACCACCGGAACCGTGGCTAGCGCCAAAACGGCTAACCGCAGAATTCCATGCTGACAAACCGCGAGACAACGAGGCTCCAGGCTGCCGATGTGCGACCAGAAGGATTCAGACGCATGAGCGACGTGCCGAAAGTGGCTTTGCTGATCGAGACGGCCCGTGGATACGGCAGGCAGATGCTGCGTGGCATTGTTCGCTACGCCCGACTGCACGGACCCTGGTCCTTTTATGTCACGCCAGGCGATTTTGAGCAGGCGCTGCCCAAGATGCAGCAGTGGGGCGGCACGGGCATCATCGCTCGCATCGAGACGAGCAAGATCGCCAAGGCGGTACTGAAGTCGGGATTGCCCACGATCGCATTGGATTTGTCGGAACGCGAGTTGGAGCCATCCCATCCACTTTCTCGACTGAGCGAAGTCGCTTCGGATTCGGTTCGTGCCGCCGAGATGGCAGCCGAGCACTTATTGGGACGGGGCGTTGAGCACTTTGCCTTTGTCGGGATTCCCGGTCGCGTGTGGTCCAAGCGTCGCGAACGCGGCTTTTGCAGCGCCATCGCGGCCGCCGGGTTCGATGTGCACGTCTATACGCCATCGCCCTCGGCGCGAGGCCGCGTGTGGGAGCGGGAGCAGCCGATTCTGGCGGACTGGCTGGGGCGTCTGCCGAAGCCGGTCGGCGTGATGGCCTGCAACGACGATCGCGGACGCGAAGTCCTGGAAGCCTGTCGCGTTGCGGAAGTCCGTGTCCCCGAAGAACTGGCCGTGATCGGCGTCGACAACGACGAACTGTTGTGCGAACTGGCGACCCCACCGTTGTCCAGCGTAGCCTTGAATGCCGAGGGAACCGGTTACCGCGCCGCTGCCCTGCTGGACGGCATGATGCGCCGCCGCCTGCGCAAGCCGCGACGACTGGTCACCGAACCGCTACACGTCGTCACCAGGCGTTCCACCGACATGATCGCCATCGACGATCCGGAGGTCGCAGCCGCACTGGCCTTTATCCACGACCATGCGGCCGAGCCCATTGGCGTCGACGACGTGGTCCGCCATCTCCAGATTTCACGCCGCAACATCGAGATCCGGTTCCAGAATCTTGTCGGGCGCACACCGCGCGCCGAGCTTCAACGGGCTCGCCTGCAGCGGGCCAGGCGATTCCTGATTGAAACGGATCTGCCGATCCCCAAGATCGCCGAAGCGGTCGGCTACCGCACCGCCTGCTACTTCATCCAGGTATTCCGCAAAGAGCATGGCACCACACCGGCCCGATACCGCCGCAGCCGACACACGGGGCAACGTGGGGACGGATTGTGAGCTACTTTTCCGGTACGCTGTCCATGTTTCTCGCTGTCGCGGAGGCCCGGCCGCTTTCGACGGGACCTCCGCTCATAGCGTCACCAATATTCATCAACGGGTCCAAGGTGATGATGAGCCAGTCGAACCCGGCCCCGTCCTCGCGCATCTATGCGTTCACCCCCAGTCACTCTCGGCAAGAAACGTCAAACTTCAGAGGCCAGATCGCCCGACTGTACGAACACCGTAGCGACATAGCCGTTCGGGGGCCGTGCCTGCGGGCAATTCTGCTCTAGCGCAACTGCCCTGGGTGGCAGATGTCTCT
>JAAELY010000362.1 GCA_024226335.1 bacterium | reverse complement strand
GGAGGTTTGTGAGGGGCCGCCGAACAAGCCGCTGCAGCCGACGGATCCGGGCTGTCACGCCCCATGCTTGCGCATGGCCCGCGCCAACCCGGCCCGCAGCTGAGCGGCCAGGCGTTAGGTGCGCACGGGGAGAAGCATGAGACGTTGGCCCCAAGCAGCAATCTCGATTGTGGCACTCGCAAGTATGGGTGCGGTCGTTCGACCCGCTGCGGCAACTCCCCTTGAGATCGGTCTCATGGCTGGCTTCACCGCAACGCCTCTGGTGACTTGGGACGCGTTCTTCAGCAGGGGGGCGAACTCGGTCTACAAAGAAGACGACCGAGGGGTCTGCGTGAGGGTGTCCCTTGGACATTCTCTTGCGGGCCGACACCGCATCGTCCTGGAAGCCGAGCGCATCGCGATAGAGCCCTCAATGAGCTCAACACTGGTCGCAAGGGACAACTTGGGCAATCCGATTGGCATCGTGGGAACGAGTCGCACCAACTGGACGGTGTCAACGATTCCCGTTGTCCTCTCCTACGAGTTCTCCCCTCGAGGCTACGATCACTGGTCCCCAACTCTCGGATTTGGAGGGGGATGCTACTTCAGCAGGGTGGAAGGAGTGACGCGTAGTGAGGGGGAATGGATAGAAGAGCTGACACAGCGAGGTTCCCGGACGGGGCGAGGGTACGGGATACACGCGGACGCTGGGGTTCGCTTTCCGCTGTCCGAGCGCGTAGCGGCGACTTCGCGACTGCGTTGGAGATACTCGGACGGGATGGCCTTCACGGATGGTGCGGGCGACGTCGCGATTGAGTTCACGGGACTCGATCTGGCGATTGGTGTGAACGTCGGAATGGGTGGCACCTAACAAGCCGCTGCAGCAGACGGATCCGGGCTGTCACGTCCCATGCTTGCGCATGGGCCACGCCAACCCGGCCCGCAGCTGAGCGGCCAGGCGTTCGCAGGCGGCGCCATTTGGCAGGACCCGCCGTGCACCAATCAGCCTTGGTAGTCTCGGTCAGGCCGAGCCCGACCAAGATCGGCACCATCTCGTATTGCTCTGCACGGCCAATCCTCGCCGTCTTCCCCTACGCGTCCTGCACCTCCTCGGCACTCGGAATTAGATAGTCTGGGCTGAGAGGACTCACGGGTCTGAGGGCCGAGTGGCCGGCCCGCAAGTGGCCCTCGGCTCCGGTCCAGGCCAGGGGGGTCGTTCCGCTGGAACGGTTTCAGGTCACTCACTCGGGTTTCTTGCACTGCGTGGATCGAGGTGGGACACTCGGCGCAGGGGCGAGCAGAGCGTCATCGAACGCATGGACGCTGGCCTTCGAACAAGCCGCTGCAGCCGACGGATCCGGGCTGTCACGTCCCATGCTTGCGCATGGCCCGCGCCAACCCGGCCCGCAGCTGAGCGGCCAGGCGTTAGAGGGGCAGGCGACATCTCGCAGGATTCATGGCGAGCTTCTCACCCGCCGCCCGATTGGGTCGGCCTTCGCCTGTCGTCGATCGTGCTGGCCTTGATGCCCGACACCGCGAAGGCCGACGAACTCCGAGCGTGAGGGTTTGCTCGCGCCATTGGTTCGCGAATCGGATCTGGTTTCCTTGGTGCCGCACGCTTGGTAGGGAACGCGTCCGAGTGCGGTACATCGAGTTGTCGGGTTCGGGCTGAATCGCTGGCAACTGGCGATCTGGCCGCGGTGCCCACGTCTCGGTCGGGAATAGTGTACCCATACCGTGATCAGGCGATCCGGCCGCGAAGCTCGTTGGGATTCTAGATTGATCGATGCAAGGCAAGCACCCGGCATCCGCTTTCGGAGTCAGGTATCTTGCGCTGCGTCGTTTCGAATGGGAAACTGGGCTTGGAGTAATGAGAGGGCCCGGGACAGAGAGACGCTGGCCCTCTAACAAGCCGCTGCAGTCTGACGGATCCGAGTCTGTCACGGCCCGTGCTTGCGCACGGCCCGCGCCAAACTCGGCCCGCAGCTGAGCGGCCAGGCGTTAGAGGGGCAGGCGACATCTCGCAGGATTCATGGCGAGCTTCTCACCCGCCGCCCGATTGGGTCGGCCTTCGCCTGTCGTCGATCGTGCTGGCCTTGATGCCCGACACCGC
>JAAELY010000361.1 GCA_024226335.1 bacterium | reverse complement strand
TCGGATCGCTGGAGTCACTGAAGGGATGGATCGACCAGCGCGGGGCAAAGATCGACCGCAGCCTCGAAGACAAGATCCTCATGCCGGGCTTCATCGACCCGCATGTGCATCCGTCCCTGCCTGCGGTATTGACGCAATTCCCGTTTCTCGCGCCCGATGACTGGTCTTTGCCTACCGGGGAATTTCCCGGTGCGACGACACCTGAAGCCTACATTTCCAAACTGAAAGCGCTTGTTGACAAGCATTTTTCCGATCCAGATCGCGATCCCAAGATCCCCTTCATCGCCTGGGGCTATCACGAACTGTGGCATGGCCCCGTCTATCGTAAAGAATTGAACCGACTATTCGGTGACAAACCGGTCATGATCTGGCAGCGCTCCTTCCATGAATTGATTGGCAATGATGCTGCATTCGATTTGTTGGGCATTCGCGAAGCGGACGCAGAAGGGCACCATGAAATCGACTGGAAGAAGGGTCATTTCTGGGAGAATGGGGCAAAGCTTCTATTGCCCAAGATGCCATTCCTGTTCGACCCCGTTCATTACGGCAAGGGGATGCAGAACTTCCTCGACATGTTGCTCCAATCCGGCACCACGACGGTGCTGGACATGGGCATCGGTGTGTTCGGAGATCCCGTGGGCGAGACTGCCCTGATCCGCAAAGTGGTCGAAGAATCCAACGCACCAGCCCGAATCATCCTGACACCACTGATCACCGACTTTCTTGCCAGGAATGTCACGATCCCCGATGCGCTCAAAGAGGTTGAGGAGTGGACCAAGGGCAATTCACACCGGGTCATGTTTGATGGGCATTTCAAGGTCATGGTGGACGGCGCCATTTTCTCAGGCGCCTCGCAAGCCGGTTTCCCGGGTTACATGGATGGGCACAAGGGCATGTGGATGGCCCCACTAGAGGTCACGACCGAATGGGCTCGCGCCTTCTGGAACGAAGGTTTTCAGATTCATGCTCACGTCAACGGTGATGGCAGCACCGCCGCCTGGCTGAATATCCTGCGTACGCTTCAAGATCAGAAACCACGCCAGGATCACCGTTTTTCATTGGAGCATTTCGCCTACACGACCGAGGATCAGAACCGCCAGATCAAGGCGCTCGATGCCGTCGTTTCGGCCAATCCGTATTACCAGTACATCCTGGGCGACATCTACGCGGACAAGTGGCTAGGCGAGGACAGTGCCCGGCAAATGGTTCGATTGGGCTCCCTCGAACGTTTGGGGGTTCCATTCGCGCTGCACTCCGACGCCCCGATGGCGCCACTCAGTCCGCTGACCCTGGCCTGGTCCGCGGCAAATCGGACGACCATAAACGGCAACAGGAATAATCAAACTGAACGGATCAGCATTGATGCGGCGATGCGTGCCATCACCATTGATGCCGCCTGGATTATCGGCAAAGAGGATGAAGTCGGCTCGATCCGTGCCGGCAAGATGGCTGATTTCGCGGTACTGGAAGAAGACCCCTACAGCGTTGGCGCCAAGAAGCTGAAGGACATTCCCGTTTGGGGAGTCGTATTCGAGGGTGCTGTCCATCCCGCGGCTCGGGAATGACGTCAGACTGCAAGGGAGGGGGCTCGAAGTACCTGCCCGCGGGCCAGCAGCTTGGCCTATCCCATTGAGAACCGGGAACGCCGCACCGTAGCAACTACAACGTAAGCGCTCAGCGAAGTACGTCGTTGACGGGGAACGGCAGGAGCGCGGGATCGACGCGATGCGAGAGCAACGCTTCGTAGTCTTCGACCGTGTGCGCATCAGGTTGATCAGCGGCTGTGCGGCATCCCTAAACTTCACTATCCAGCTCGCCAGCGTCGCTCGCAAGATCTCGATGCCCGAGCGCGCCAGGATGGATTCCTGCCGGTACAACGGCAGCGCATCGACGTGCTTCGCGGTCGCGACCGCGGCCAGGACCGATGGCGACGCGACACTCTTCGGGTTCAGCTGCGCTGTCGTCGGCGCGCTCTGCTCAGACACCGCGACACGCGCAAACGAAACCGGCGTGCGCTTCCGCGATGTCGGCGGCGCGCCGGTCTTTCCACGGGTCGGCTCAAGGATGTCATCATCCGGATGGGTGAGAACATCAGCGCCCGCGAGGTCGAGGATCTGCTGTACGAGCACGATCAGGTAGAAGACGTCGCCGTGATCGGCCTGCCCGATGCCGACACGGGAGGGCGGTGCCGTGCTATTGTTCTCCGTCGGAATGCCTATGACCCCCTGGAGTTCACCCAGATGGTCGCCTTTCTCGAGGGACACAAGTTGATGAAGCAGAAGATCCCGGAGCAGCTGGAGCTCGTGGCGGAGATGCCGAGGAACGCGACCGGCAAGATCCTGAAGGCCGAGTTGGCGCGCGCTACGTGCGCTCTCGCTAGCGGCGGATCGCTTTACCCATGACCTGCCGCGTCTTCATCCACTGCAACGAACGCCTGGAGCTGCCGGCGCGGGTCGCGGCGTTCTCGGTGCGCTGGCACAGCCGTTCCGGAGCGCCGGTCGAGCCCGAGTTCCTGAAGCTACAGGACTGTCCCGCCCTGCTCCGACGCGAAGGAGACACGTACTTGCGCCGCGGTCGTTCACACGTCTGGCACAACGGCGATCTGAATGCCTTCATGCCGGTGCGCATGAGCGCGGCACAGGCGGCGGGCTTCGAAGGCCGTGTGCTCGTCATCGATCCGGACATCTTCGCCGTCGGCGACCTGACTCCGCTGCTCAATCTCGAGATGGGCGGCCGCGCCATCCTGGCGCGCCCGGGGCGTGACCGTTTCAACCAGCCATACAACTCCAGCGTCATGCTGCTCGACTGCGCGAAGCTTGAGCACTGGCGCTTCGACCAACAGGTCGACCGCATGTTCGCCCACGAGATCGACTACCAGCAGTGGGCCATGCTGGCCTATGAAGACCCCGCGACGATCGGACTGCTCGACGAAGAGTGGAACCACCTCGACACGCTGACCGATGAGACGCGCATCCTTCACCTGACGCGTGCGCTGACACAGCCGTGGAAGACCGGCCTGCCGGTCGACTTCGACTGGGACCAGCTTCTGGACAAGACGGCACTCGGGCCGTTGGCGAAGCTGGCTATCGAACTGCGCCGGCTGCGCAGCGCCATGCGGCGCGCCGGGTCGTCGGTTTCGCAATGGGTCGTCCGAGACGACGTGCACCGCGCCCACCCGGATCCCCGTCAGGAGCGCAGCTTCATGGAGCTGTTGAAGCTCGCGCAAGAACATGGCGAGATCAGCCGCGAGGAGATCCAGGAGCAGATCGACAAGCGGCACGTGCGCGCGGATCTGCTGGAGTGCATCGAGCGGCTCTAGTCAGCCGCTCGTCTCCGCGCCGGCTCGCTTGATGCCGCACACCGCCATCTCGACCATCGGGCCAACGATGCGCGGATGCAGCTTGGCACCCTTTGCGTAGAGCGCTACCGCGATCGGACCGACCACCAGGTCCGCAGCCAGCTCGAGATCGACATCGGACGAAATCACGCCGCGCTCGAGCAAGCGAAGCAACGGCCGTCGCCGATCCTTGCGGACGGGATCGCTGCGACAGCTCGGTGTTGTGCGCGCGATCCACTTCGCCCAGGGCACGCACCTCGGGCGAAACAAGGAGCCCGCTCCTTGCGACGGGGGAGCGGGGTCGGGAGCAGGCCAAACATACCTGAGAGACCCGTCCATCAGTACAGCCTGTTGGGACAATTACACTCAAAGTGCACTGGCTCGAAGTCGATCCGAGTGGGGTAGACCCAGCTGATCGATCCGCGTAAGTGTCGAATCGATATTCGATCGTTGAGTAGGGATTGTCGCCTTCGAGAAGTATCGGGAAGAGATGAAGCCTGCGAACTACCAGATCGAACGAATGAGGAACTGGGCACCCATCTTCCCACCATCATGCCCGGAGAAGCAGCCGGGCCATCGAGCGCACACCGTCGGCCGCTTTGGGCGGATAGCCGGCTAGAGGGACTTCGATGCAAGCCGAACATTCGCTGCAGGACGTCGTTTGGATCCTTCTTTGTTCCGGACTCGTCCTCCTGATGCAGGGCGGGTTCTTGTGTCTCGAAACGGGCCTCATTCGCGCCAAGAACAGCATCAACGTCGCCCTCAAGAATATCGTCGACCTCTGCGTCGGGTCCTTCGTCTACTGGAGTGTCGGTTTTGCTCTGATGTTCGGAGTGAGCACCGCCGGGCTCATCGGTACGACAGACTTCCTTTTCAGCACCTCGAACGATGCCTGGTGGACCGCGGTCTTCGTCTTTCAACTCTTCTTCTGTACGACCGCAGCCACCATCGTCTCGGGCGCCATCGCTGAGCGCACCCGCTTTTCCTCCTACCTGATAACGACCGTTCTGGTCTGTGGGCTCATCTACCCGGTGATCGGCCACTGGATCTGGGGGGGACTGTCCGGCATCGGTTCCCAAGGCTGGCTGGCCGAGGCCGGATTCATCGACTTCGCGGGTGCAACCGCGGTTCACTCTGTCGGAGGATGGGTCGCTCTGGCGGCGGTGCTCGCCGTCGGCCCGCGCAAAGGGCGCTTCGACTCGGAGACGGATCACCCGATCATCGGCCACAACCTGCCACTCTCGGGCCTCGGCGTCCTGTTGCTGCTCGTGGGCTTCATTGGCTTCAACGCGGGCAGCACCCTATCACTCGACACAAACGTCTCCGCAATCGTCCTGCGCACGATCCTCGCTGGCGCCACGGGAGGCGCCGCGATGCTGGTGATCTCCCGGGTTTACGATGGGCTAGTCCGGCCAGACCGCGTGATGAACGGTTTACTGACCGGTCTTGTCGCGATCACAGCCTCCTGCAATTTCGTCACGGAGATCGGTGCCGTAATCATTGGCCTGGTCGCCGCGCCCGTCTATCTTGGTATGAGCGTTCTGCTGGAACGCCTGCAGATTGACGACGCCATTCCGATTCATGCCGGTGGCGGCGTCTGGGGCGCGCTTTCAGTGGCGCTTCTAGGAACGCCCGAAATCTGGGGGACGGGTCTGGGACGGGTGGGCCAGCTCTCCGTCCAACTCATGGGCTGCGCCGTGGCGTTCGCGTGGGCCTTTGGTATCGCCTTTGTCGCACTGCATCTGCTGAAACGGTTCACAGCGCTGCGCGTGAGCGAAGAGGAAGAGGAGATCGGTCTGAACGTCTCGGAACACGGGGCGGGATCGAGCTTCTCGATCTTCTGAACGAGATGGAGCAGCAACGCAACAGCGGCAACTTCGCGCAGCCGGTGCGCGTGGAGCCTCATACGGAGGTCGGCCGGATCGCCGTTCGCTACAACGGCGTACTCGGCAAGATGAACTCCCAGACCCGGGATCTGCGTAGCGCCGCATCCGATCTCGAGGCCTCGAACCGGAGTCTGACGACGGCGATCGAGACACGAAACATGCTCGAGGAAAAGGCCAGCGACCGCGAGCCGCTACAAGTCGGAATTCCTGGCCAAAATGTCCCATGAGCTGCGCACTCCGCTCAACAGCATGTTGATCCTTTCCAGATTGTTGGCCGACAACCAGGGCGCGAACTTGACCGACAAGCAGATGGAATACTCCCGGACCATCCACCAGTCCGGCCAGGGTTTACTTGGGCTGATCAATGAATTCCTGGATCTGTCGAAGATCGAAAGCGGCAAGATGGAGGTCGACGTAGCGGATCTGCGTCTGGACGGGTTCGCCGCTGAGATCGAGACACGGCTCAAGAGCCTCGCCGAAGACAAGGGACTGGAGTTCACGTGCCGCGTGGCGGACGACCTCCCGGAACGCATCGTCACCGACGAGCAGCGGCTCGGCCAGATCGTGACGAATTTCCTGTCCAACGCCTTCAAGTTCACCAGTCGCGGGAGCGTTTCCCTCAGCATCGACCGCGCGGGGACTAACACCGGCCTGCCCAAAGGAGGCCTCGCGCCGGACAGCACGATCGTCCTTACTGTTTCGGATACCGGCATCGGCATCGCCGAGGACAAGTTGCAAAGCGTCTTCGATGCCTTCCAGCAAGCCGATAGATCCATCAGTCGAAAATACGGGGGAACCGGTCTGGGGCTGTCGATCTCCAACCAACTCGCAAAATTGCTCGGCGGCGAGATTCAGGTCGAGAGTGAGGAGGGGCGCGGGAGCCGCTTCATGCTCTTCATTCCGGAGTCCCTGTCCTCGAAGAGCGAGAAACGGGTTGAAGAAGCGAAGACTGCAGATACACCCGAGATTGTAACAGAAGTGCCGTCTTCGACCTCCGCGGATTTGGCTGGCAACGAGCCGCGCAGCGCAGAAAGCGAACTCGAATCGATCACCGACGACCGCGAGAGCACGGCACGCGATGACCGCTCGCTGCTGGTCGTGGTGCCAGATGGACAACTGGCAGAGGAATTGCTCGATCTCTCCCAGGAGAAGGGATTCAAACGACTGCTGACAAGGGATGGGCGAACGGCGCTTCAGATGGCCAACGATGGCCACAAATGGCCGAGAGGCGCTGGACATGCTAGCCGAGGATCCGGGTTTCGATCTGGTGCTGATCGACATCATGATGCCCGAGATGGACGGCCATCAGGCCATTCGCGAGATTCGACAGCAGAAACAGTTCGAGGATCTACCGATCATCGCGCTGAGCGCCAAGGTGATGAGGGAAGATCGGGCCGAGTGCATCGAGGTGGGAGCCAACGACTACCTCGCGAAACCAGTCGATATGGGCAAGCTGTTCTCAATGCTCCGCGTGTGGCTCTACTCATGAACACGGTGCCTGAACCGCCCCGGGGTTGCCGGAGCAAGAAAACTGGACTCATGCCGCCGTAGATCGTGCGTTCTGTAGTTCATACTCGACTGGCGAGACCATGCGAAGCGACGAGTGTCAACGCTGCCGATCGAGGAGTTCAACCTGCATCCGACTCCAGAACGACTCGATCATCGCGTTGTCGTAGCAGTCCCCCACGGAGCCCCTCGACGGGAGCAGACGCCCGGATCGAAGAATCTGTGGCGACTGGGAAGTAAGCCTTGCGCTCCGACCCTATGGAAAGGAAAACAACGGGGGCTTTCGCGTTCGATTCCGAGAGTGGTATGAATTCAGGTAGGGACTTGGAGGCTGCATCCCTACGCCGATGAAGTCCCGGAGACCCCACGGGACTACATCTAAGCAAGATCGCACTCGTCGCCGGGGGAGATGCCAATGGCGGTGTTTGCGGTTCAGATCCAGGGCGTTGCGCCGGAGCTGCATTCACGAGGCTAGAAGAAAAGCACCGGACTGGAACCAGCCAAGGGGGCAGGATCACTCGGGCCGAGACTTGCACAGGAGTTGGTACGGTGAATTGGGGCGGGTTGGTCGTCGGCGCAGTGGTCCCCAACTTTCGCAAGCTCGAGCAGGCCGGGATCAACTACCCGGTCCTCGCGAAGGAGCCGACAGACTGGGGCGGTTGCGAGCGATGGGATCAATTGCCGACGGTCTCTCCCGGAAGTGAGGCCATTCGGCCATTTCTCCCAGTTCCTTGACTACCTGTCTTCCGGCGTCCATAGTCGCCCGGATCAATAAGTCGCGTTTATACTGAAGAGAAATGCCTACACGTTCAATTTTGTGAGGGGAAACCGCTATGACGCTCCGAAACCGTCGGCACCTTGAGCCGAACTGGTTCCTCAATCGCGCTGCCCTTGGCTCTCTTGTGGTGGTCCTTGCGATTCTCTGCATGCCTGCAGTTGCGAGTGCCGGACATGGAAGGCGGGTCGTCCTCGAACCCGGCGATTCGATCCAGGAGGCGGTGGATGCCGCTGCACCTGGGACCAGGATCATCCTCAGGCCGGGTGTCTACTACGGGGCGGAGAACGCCAGGCGGGGAGTACGCATCAAGCAGGATGGCATTCGCCTGATCGGGAAGCGCAGGCACGGCGACAAGGTCATTCTCAGGCCCAACCCCGATGGATCCAATGAGGACGGCATTCTCGTCGAACCCGAGGGCGGAAGCTCTTGTAATTGCGTCATCACTGGCTCGCGCATTCAGGGGATTACCGTCGAAGGATTTCCGGGCGACGGGATCAAGCTGGAGTTCGTAGAGAACTTCAAGATCCTGAACAACGAGTCCATCAACAACCTGGAGAACGGAATCATCCCGGAGCTTTCGGCGAATGGTCTGGTCAAGAACAACCTCTCCTACGGTTCTCTCGACAGCGCGATGTGGATCGAGGGCAGCACGAACGTGCGGGTCATCGGCAACACGCTCCACTCGAGCGTAACCGGGCTCGAAGTCACGATCTCCAACGACCTCGTCATCGTGGACAACGAGATGTACGACAACACGATCGGGATGGGCCTCTACCACCCAGCCGGTGCTTCAGAGCCCGCGCTTCCGGTGATGGAAGACTGGAAGATCATGAACAACTACATTCATGACAACAACCAGTTTTTCGGCGGCGTGG
>JAAELY010000360.1 GCA_024226335.1 bacterium | reverse complement strand
GTGATCCGCCAGATCCATCGCCTTCAACAGATGACGGTCGGCGATCTGCGCCTCGAATGGATGAAGTTGTACGGCGAGCCGACACGATCGCGGAACCGGGATTACCTCTGGCGACGGCTAGCCTGGCGCGTCCAGGAGCTGGCCCACGGCGGCCTCAACAACGCCGCCAAGGCGAAGATCGATGAGCTGGCGTCCAAGTCGTTCAGCCGCGCTAGAACGCCACACAACGGCAACGGCGTGGCCCCAGCCGGTGATCATCAGCATCAACATCGTGCCCATCGCGACCCGCGGCTGCCATCGCCTGGAACAGTAATCGTTCGCCAGTACAAAGGTCGCGAACTCCGGCTGAGCGTTCTTGACGGAGGTTATGAACTCGACGGCACGCACTACGGCTCCCTGTCCGAGGCGGCCCGTGCGGCCACAGGATCGCGCTGGAACGGCCCGCTGTTCTGGGGCCTGCGTAAACGGAATCGGAAGACCTGATGCCACGCCCGCATCGCAACCGTACATCCTCGGCTGTAGCGATCCAGCCTGCGGTTCGATGTGCAATCTACACCAGGAAATCCACCAACGAGGGGCTCGACCAGGCGTTCAACTCCCTGCACAACCAGCGAGATGCTGGCGAGTCCTATGTCGCGAGCCAGCGCCACGAAAACTGGACGGTGTTGACAGATCAGTACGACGACGGTGGGTTCAGCGGCGGCAACACAGAGCGGCCTGCCCTCAAGCGTCTCCTGACCGATGCCGAGGCTGGCCGGATCGACATCATCGTGGTCTACAAGCTTGATCGGCTGAGCCGTTCGCTCCTCGACTTTCTGAATCTCCATCGCTCCCTGGAAGCCCTCGGTGTCCAAATCGTTTCGGTGACGGAGCCGATCGACACGCGGACGCCAATCGGTCGGGCGTTTGTAAATATCTTGGTTTCATTCGGACAGATGGAGCGCGAAGTTGCCGGTGAGCGAACATCGCACAAGATCCAAGCTGCGCGCCGTCGTGGCCGTTGGACCGGCGGCCATCCCCCGCTCGGTTACGACACCGTCCCCGAAGGCGGCCGCATCGTCGTCAACAAGGTCGAGGCCGAGCAGGTCAAGGCGATCTTCCAGCTCTACGCCGAGACTCCATCGCTGGTCGAGGTTGCGCAGGAACTGAACCGCCGCGGTTGGCGAACGAAGGCATGGACGGCGAAAACGAAGCGACCGTGCGGTGGAAAGAAATGGAACAACGCCAGCGTTCGGAATCTGCTTCGGAACCCTCTCTACATCGGCAAGCAAAAGCTCGGCGAGGAGACCTTCAATGGTGATCACGAATCGATCGTCACAAAGAAGCTCTTCGATCAGGTTCAGCGCCTGCTCACGGCGAATCGAACGAGCGGCGGCGCTGGAGCCCGAAATCGCCACGGTTTCCTCCTTCGCGGCCTGCTCCGCTGCTCCGCCTGCAACGCCTCGATGGTCCCGACCCCGACGAGCAAAGGCGCTCGGCTCTACCGCTACTACACCTGCCGGGCTGCCCAGAAGAACGGCCATGCGACCTGCCCTACAAGGTCCGTCAATGCCGACAAGGTCGAGGCGTTCGTCGTCGATCAGATTCGCCGCATCGGGGCGGACCCTGAACTCCAGCACGAGACCTTCCGACAGGCCGTCGCCGAGGTGAAGGCCAAGGCCAGGGGGCGGAGGCTGGAAGCGAAGCGGCTCAAGAACGATCTGACTCCAGCGAAAGCAGACGTGGAACGCCTAGTCGCTGAGTTGACCCGACGTGATGGACCCGCCGCTGACGCTATCGCGGCGGAACTGACCGCCGCCCAGGAACGACTCGCGCAGATCAAAGGCCGACAGGCTGAAATCAAGACTGAACTGGCCGACCTCAAGGCGCAGAGCATCGACCGCGACGATCTGACTCGGGCGCTAGAAGCCTTCGACCC
>JAAELY010000359.1 GCA_024226335.1 bacterium | reverse complement strand
GACCTGGATTCCGGGTAGGGGCGGGCTTTCACCACTGTCGCCGTAGCTCCAGAGGCTATAGCCCACGCCCCCCACAGATCCGTACGTGAACGATTCGCTCATACGGTTCCTCGGTAGCCAGGGCCTCGACACAGCCCCAGCGCATAACTTTGCTGCCCTACAAGCGGTATCAGACGTTGGCATGGATGATCCTGGGTACAGGCAGCGGGAATTCTTTCTCGATCCTCTCGGCAAAGTTCTCCCACTTGATCCGAGACTTCTGACTGCGACGACGCAACCACTTGCACCACGCCTTCCGTGTGTGCTGGTACAAGGCTTCCAAAGCCTCGTAGTTGCACCGAACGGCGTAGTAGTTGTAGTGACCGTGGAGCTTTCGCACCAAGGTCTCATGTTGCACCGCCACTTCCACGTGGCGGTTGTCCTTGCACCATCGCATCACCCTCCGCATCGCTCGGCGGAGCCGATCGCCCCGCGTCTTCTTCTTCACTACCCAGGCTCCTCGGCGCGATCTCGCCCAGTAAAATGTGAACCCGACAAAGTCGAATGTGCCGTTCCCTTTCGCCTTCGGACTCTTGACAGCGGCCCGAGGCTTCCTGAACTGGATCAGCCGAGTCTTTTCCGGATGTAGCTCCAGGCCATATTTGCCCAGTCGCTTGGGTAGAACTTCCAGCACCCGGAGCGCGTCCTCCTTCAGTTCACAGAGGATGACGAAGTCATCCGCAAAGCGAACCAGGAGGGAGCGCCCGCGGAGGCGTGGTTGGACCACCTTCACGAACCACTCATCCAGGACGTAGTGGAGGTAAATATTCGCCAGGAGCGGGGAGATCACTCCACCTTGGGGCGTCCCGGTTTCGGGGTTGATCAACTCTCCCCCGTCCAGCACTCCCGCGTTGAGCCACTTCCCAATCAGGCGATGGATACCTCCATCCGTCACGCGGCGCCCCACGAGATCTCGCAGGATACCGCGATCCAAATTGTCAAAGAATCCACGGATGTCCGCATCCACGACCCAGCCCCCTCCAAATCTCATGCTCGCCTCCCGCAGCACGCTGACAGCTTGGTGTGCCCGCTTGCCGAAGCGAAACGCGTACGAGAATCCATAGAACACCTGCTCATAGATCGGAACGAGCAGTGTCACCACGGCTCGCTGGACGATCTTGTCCTCGAAGATCGGGATCCCGATCGGGCGCCGCCCGCCGTCGTCCTTCGGGAGCGTCGTGCGACGTACCGGAGTGGCGCGGTAGCGACACGTCCGGAGACGCTCATGCAGATCCCTCAGGTTCGACTCCAGGTTCATGGCGTATTCCCGCCCGGTCACCCCGTCAACGCCCGGCGCTCCATCCTTCCGCGTAAGCTGGAAGGCATCGCGCAGCAGGTCCATGTCGATGAGATGGGCTAAATTCGTGAACACCCTTGTCTGGTCTACGGCTTGCGCCGCAATCTGACGGAGGTTCGTTAACAGAGTTGGTGAACTCAAGTCTCTCCCCTGTTTCTTCCCGTCAGAGCGTTATGCCCGGTTTCACCTTCCCTATAGCGGGTCGCTTGGACTTCACTTCCCCGCCTTCCCGATCGGATAGGGTTCTGACCTCGATTCCGACCCTCGGTACTATGATCCACTAAGACTTCCAACACGCCATCCCCTAGGCTTCGGTTTGTTAGCCTCGCCGTCCGGTACCTCTCAGCCATCCCTTTCCTTCGCTCTCGGCAGGGGCGGATAGCTTCCACTCTGCCGAGCCTGGAGACATTTGTAACCCGGTTCCCCTTGGACCGGCTCGTTTTGAGGAGTGAGTTGGATCTCCCGAGTTCCCAGGTCTCCCCCGTAGATGCATGCCCTGGTCTCAGACCCCGGTGGTGTCCCCACAGCACCGCCGCTGGCTGTCGAGGACTGCTGCCTTCCACGCACTGCAGCGCGTCGGCTTTCCCACGACGCCATGCTTATCCTAT
>JAAELY010000358.1 GCA_024226335.1 bacterium | reverse complement strand
GGCAAGTGGTGCAACCGCTCGTGATGCCCGCGTGGCTGAAGGCTGCGGGGAGCCAGGCCGAAGTCGTGTGGCATTGCTCGCAGGTGTTCGAAGTCTGGATATGCGTAGGTGTCTTGCCCGTGGCTTGCACACCGTTGTGGCAGCTCGAGCATCCGCTCGTAACTCCGGAGTGGCTGAAGCTCGCCGGAATCCAGGCTTGGGTCCCGTGGCAATCCTGACAACTGTTGGTGCTCTGGATGTGAGTTGGCGTTTTGCCCGGGGCCTGGACACCGTTGTGGCAAGTGGTGCAACCGCTCGTGATGCCCGCGTGGCTGAATGCGGCGGGGAGCCACGCCGAGGTCGTGTGGCATTGCTCGCAGGTGTTCGAAGTCTGGATATGCGTAGGCGTCTTGCCCGCGGCTTGTACGCCGTTGTGGCAAGTGGTGCAACCGCTCGTGATGCCCGCGTGGCTGAATACGGCGGGGAGCCACGCCGAGGTCGTGTGGCATTGCTCGCAGGTGTTCGAAGTCTGGATATGCGTAGGCGTCTTGCCCGCGGCTTGCACGCCGTTGTGGCAAGTAGTGCAACCACTCGTGATGCCTGCGTGGCTGAAACCAGCGGGAATCCAGGACGCCGTATTGTGGCAATCCTCGCAGGTATTGGAACTCTGGATATGCGTAGGAGTCTTGCCTGCGGCCTGGCTGCCGTTGTGGCAGCTGGTGCAATCACTCGTGATCCCGGCATGGCTGAAGTTGCCCACGATCCACGAGCTGGTGCTGTGGCAATCCTGGCAGGCATTCGAACTGGTAATGTGACTATTCGTCTTCCCAGTGGCTTGAATACCGTTGTGGCAGTTATTGCAGCTGAGCGTGTTGCCTGTGTGATCAAAACTTCCGCCGTTCCATGCGGCCGTCGTGTGGCAACTCTCGCAGTCATTTCCGCTCGGAATGTGGTTTGCAGACTTGCCTGTTCCCTGGATGCCATTGTGACAACTGCTGCAACCGTTGGTGATTCCGCTGTGAGAGAAACTACCGCCCGTCCATGCAGCCGTCGTGTGGCAACTCTCGCAGTCATTTCCACTCGGAATGTGGTTTGCAGACTTGCCCGTTCCCTGGATGCCGTCGTGGCAACTGCTGCAACCGTTGGTGATTCCGCTGTGGGAGAAGCTGCCGCCCGTCCATGCAGCCGTCGTGTGGCAGCTCTCGCAGTCATTTCCACTCGGAATGTGGTTTGCAGACTTGCCTGTTCCCTGGATGCCATCGTGGCAACTGCTGCAACCGTTGGTGATTCCGCTGTGGGAGAAGCTGCCGCCTGTCCATGCGGCCGTCGTGTGGCAGCTCTCGCAGTCATTTCCGCTTGGTAGGTGGCTTGGGGACTTGCCCGTTCCCTGGATGCCATCGTGGCAACTGCTGCAACCGTTGGTGATTCCGCTGTGGGAGAAGCTGCCGCCCGTCCATGCGGCCGTCGTGTGGCAGCTCTCGCAGTCGTTTCCGCTTGGTAGGTGGCTTGGGGACTTGCCTGTTGCAAGAGTTCCTTCGTGGCAGGTGGCACATCCGGTCGTGACACCTGTGTGGTCGAAGCCTTCGGCTGTCCAGGAGGCGGTGGTGTGGCAACTCTCGCAGTCATTTCCGGTCGGAATGTGCGTGGCGGATTTGCCGGTCGCCACGACTCCGTCATGGCAGTTCAAGCAACCCGTGCTCGTGCCGCTGTGGTCGAAACTTCCGCCGGTCCAGGCGGCCGTTGTATGGCAGTCCTGGCAGTTGCTCGAACTCTGAACATGCCCTGGCGATTTCCCTCCCGCATTGACTCCATTGTGACAACTCGAGCAGCTGCCACTGGTGCCGGCGTGGTCGAAGCGGCCAACCGCGAAACTCAGCGTTCCGTGGCAAGTCTCACACGCTTCAGAGCTCTCGACGTGGGTCGGGCCCTTGGCCTTTGCGAAGATCCCGTTGTGGCATTTCGCGCAACTCGCGCTGATTCCGCCGTGATCGAAACGGGCGTCGCTCCAGGCCATTGTGCGATGGCAGTCCTCACAGCCGCGATTCGTGGGGACGTGAGAGACGGTCTTGCGCGTAGTGGCCAATTCGCTGGCCGTGCCGTGGCAAACAGCACAATTCGTGGGTGTGCCTTCGAAGACTCCCCTCACGTGACAGGACTCGCACGGCACGCGCTCGTGTACACCTGTGAGCGGGAACTGAGTTCGAAAGTGGTCGAAGTCGCTGGCGGTACGCTCTTGAGCGAATGCAGAGAGGGTCCAGATCAGGCACGTCAGCGTCAGCGAGACGAACTTCACCGAATTCTCCGGATGACGTTCCAACGCTCATTGGTGTGACAGCGAGCGCAATCGATGCCGAAGCGGCTCAGGTGAATATCGTCGTCTCGGTGACAGCTATTGCAAGAAGAAGAACGCGAGAGCTTGCCCTGGACCCTGGTCGTGTGGCAGTCGTGGCAGAGTCGGCCTTCGTGCGCACCGTCCAGTGCGAAATCCGTCTGCTGCGCATGGTCGAAAGTCCAGAAGTTCCATCCATTGGGGTTGTGGCAGTGTGAGCACTCGGAGCCCATGGTGCCCTTGTGGAAGTCATGAGATGCGTGGCATTCCTGGCAACTCGTCGAAGTATCCTGGAAGCGGGAGTTCGTATGGCACTCCTCGCAGGCGGCTGCGGCGTGGACTCCGAGCAGCGGAAACCGGGTCAGGTCGTGTTCGAAAAAGACACGTTTCGTCCAACCTTCCGCGTTGTGGCATTGCTCACAACTCTCTCCCTGCTGGCCTGCGTGCACATCGTCTCCGGGATGACAGTTCTGGCAGGTCCGGGTGACTTCCGCCTTTTCGAGGACGCCCGTATGGCATCGCAAGCAACTGACGGAGCGGTGGGCTCCGTGCAGGGGGAATACCGTCTGTCCGTGATCAAACTTTTCGTCCTTCCACGATTTCTCGCTGTGACACTCGACACAGTTCTCGCCAAAGCGTCCTTTGTGTTGATCATCGGCCCGGTGGCATGTGGCGCAGCTTCGTTCCAGCTTGTCTTGAATTGAAGGGCCGGTGTGACACGAATCACATGCGAGGGAACGGTGGCTTCCGCGCAGTGCGAAGTCGGTATCTTTGTCGTGCTGAAACTCGATTCGATCCCAGCCATGGGCCGTGTGGCAGGTTCGGCAGTCCCGGCCGTAACGTCCAGCGTGCGGGTCGTGAACGCCGTCGTGACACGAAATGCAGTCCGTTGGCGTCGGGGAATAGTGCTCATCAGGGTGACAGGAGACACAGGGCACCTTGGCGTGACGACCGATCAGAGGGAACTCGGTCTTCGAATGCTCGAATTCGGCCTTTCTCCAACTCGACTCGTCGTGGCAATCGGCGCAGGTCTCTCCGAGTGCCCCGCGATGCGGATCGTCTTCTCCGTGGCAATCGGAGCATTTCGCGGGTGCTTCCCGGTGAGGCCGACCCGTCTCGTGACATTTCGCGCAGGAAGCAGTCCGGTGTCGGCCGCGAAGTGCGTAGTCTGTGAGTGAATGGTCGAAACTGCTCGGGTCGAGTCCGACGACGTCTGCTTCGCGGCCGATGTGCTCGGTATGACAGCGGCTGCACTCTACCGAGCGAACTGTGGCGCCGCCGTGGAATCCCGCAAGGGCATTGATGTCGTCCGCGATGGGAGCGTGATCGTGACAGTCCAGGCAGAGTTCTCGCTGCTCGAGTTTGCGAAAGGGTCGATGGCATTGGCTGCATTCACCTTCGAACTCTGCGTGGGCTTCGATCACCGGACCCGGCATGATCAGGCGTTCCCAGTTCTGAGCGGCCACTGCCGGAGCGTACAGCCACAAGACCGCGACCAGGTACGCACTGCCCAGGCGCCTAATACATGTGGACGGCGACGACATGGATCGCTAGCGAGAGGATGGTGGTTACGAACAATGGGACGTGCACGGCATGCCAGAGCCGAAACAAGCGCTCATAGCAGGCAAACTCACCGACGCGGCCCGCGAGACGCAGATACTCGCGAGCGGCCGCTCGCTCTTCTCCGAGTGGGGCTTCGAGCAGCCGATCGCATCGTTCGCGCGTGCGGCGCGAAGCGGGGCCCAGTCTGGCCAATTGAAGACCCGCTGCGGATGCGCCGGGAGGCGAACTGCTGAACTCCCGCTCGAATTCTCGCAGCGGTCCCATGACTTCCGGAAACGCGTCCAAAAGTGGGCGCAGCTTGCCGTTCGCCTCCGTGAACTCCGCCAGTTTCTCTCGCAGGTGCAGGCGGCGCCCGTATAGGCCGTAGTGGATCTTCGCGTAGATCACGCGACCGACGACACCGCTACCCGCGACCAGGAGCATGGCCAGAAGCGCGATCGAACTATTGAGTGACCCGAACTTGAACCCACTGTGCAAGATGATGAGCAGCGGACCCGCGAGACCGAGCCACATGTGGATGCGGAACCAGGTTCGAAGTGGGCCGGCAGAACTCAACCAGCGCGCCCGCTTGCGCACCGAGTAGAGCAGAAGGAGCAGCATCATGGACGCACCCAGAACACCGAGTGCATAGCCGAGACCGGCCTCGGCCTGTACGTAGCGCTCATCTCGTACCCACCACGCAAACGCGAGCAGGGCGAAGCAGAGAGCTATCAGGATTCGCGAACCAGCCCCCGCACGGGCCGGGGCTTCGATCGAGTCCGCGTCCATTCTCACCACCATCTGAGTCAAACTACCGAAAACTCGCCAGTCGTCGACGTGACCACCGTCACTGTCGCTTCGTCGAAATCCGGAATGAACTCGTGATGTCACTCACGCCTCAAGATTGTGTAGCCGCTTCGACTCAGCGGAAGAGGCTCATTCAGATGGCCGCGGTGCTTTCGGCGATCTAGTATCCTGTTGTCGTGTCTCGTCGCAGATGTCCATATCCACCCTCGGTGTTGCTGATCTGTTTTCTGGCAGGTGCGGCTTCATGTATTCTTAATCCCGGCTTAATCTCTGCGGATCCGAGTTTGAGGCTCGTGGTCGAAACGCCGGAGAGTGGGGCGAAGATCGATAGTGACCAGGCGCTCGCCTTCGTCTCCGGGCGCGCTCTACGTCTGGCGGATGGCAATCCGTCGAGCTGGCTGCAGGCGTTCGAAGTCCTGATCGTCATCGACACCTCGGCCAGTACCCGCGCACCATCGGGTGCGGACGTCGATGGAGATGGACGGCTGGGCCGGATGCCCTTTGCGCAATGGCTGCCGTTTCTGCCGCGCTTCATCTCGCTGGAAAGTGATGACCTCGGCGACAGCATACTGGCCGCCGAGGTCGCCGCAGCCCGCACGCTGCTTTCGCAACTCGAACCCGATACCTCGCGTGTCGGCATCGTTGCGTTCGCAGGAGACGACTACAGTGAAGAACCGGATGCCTTCACGGTCGTTCCGTTGACCGATGACTACGCACAAGTGGAGGACGCGCTCGACCGCCTGCTCGAAATGGGTTCAGCGGGCATGACGAATATTCCGAATGCGATAGATGTTGCCGTTGCCGAGCTGTCGACCTTTAGCCGACGATCGAGCGACCCCGAGTATCGCAGCCGCAGGGTCGTTCTCTTCATGACTGACGGACAGCCAACTCTCCCGGTGCCGAACCGTCCAAGTGAGAATGCTCGTCGTGCGCTCGAGGCCGCGGAGCGCGCAGCTCTCGAGACCGTTCGCCTGCACGCCTTCGGTATCAGTCCGGAATCGACGGAGCAACCCGAAGTCCTGGAGGCTTTGGCTCACCTCACAGGCGGAACCTACACGGCCGTACGGCATCCCCGCGACCTGGTTGCGACCTTCAGTGACATTCGCCTGGCCGAGATCGCCGAGATCGAGATCGTGAACCGCACCAATCACGTTCCCGCCGAGTTTACTCACCTGGCTGCCGACGGGAGTTTCTCTGGCGTCGTCGAATTGACCGAGGGAGTGAATCAGGTCGATGTTCGCGCTCTTTCGAGCGATGGTCTCGAAGCGATGCAGACGATTGATGTGCACCTCTTGTCCGGGGCGGGACGTCAACGCCTGACCAGCCGGTTGCTCGAACGGCGGAGACGGCTGCTCGAGAATCGTCTGGACGAACTCGGTGAGGAGTTTCGCGACGCGCTTGCAGCTCAGATGGAGCGCGAACGCGCAGAAAGGCGCAGAGAGAAGCAGTTGGAGGTTGAGCTCGAAGAGGATGAATCCGGCGCGATACAGCTTCCAGCGGAGATGGAATAGAGCGATTGTCAGGTGACTCCCGACCCCCCTTGCTTCAGCCCGACTCGGCCTGGCGCGCTTCTTGAGCTGCTACATCCGAGAGATGTTCGACCTGACCGTCGTCGCGGCCCAGCAGGACGTCGTTGTAGGCACCTTTACGAGGGTTCGAACGCGCTCCCTCCCGGATGAAAGAGGTGAGAGCGCTGATGCGGTAGGTGCCCGGACCGTGGCCCCGCGGCGTAGGAGCCGCGTGCATGCAATCGCCGTAGTGCAGCGAAACGTCACCCGGTTCGGCAGCGATCGCGACGCCTCTGGGAGCCTTCGGATCGTCGGCATCGATCGGAACGCAGGAGCCATTCTGTGAACCCGGAAGCATTCTCAATTCGCCGGTCTGTTCGTTCAGGGGTTGCACGAAAGTCGACGTGATGATGAGGGGACAGTTCAAGGCGTGTCCTCCCATGCCGCAATCGCGATGCCAGGGCAGGTTGGAGAGTCCTTCCGCCATGTCCGGGTTCTTGAAGATCACCGTCGCGCAGTCGTCGCCGGCCTTTTCTCCGCGCGATTCGAGCTTGGTGTCGGACAGATCGATCAGGCCCGTGATGCGGGGGTCCCGATAGAGGCCTCTGAAGGAGTCGGCCCTTCCGGCGTTGGTCACGCGACACAGCACGGAATCTCCCGCCGCGTTCTTGCCCCACCAGGATTTCCGGTCCCCCTGAACTGCTGTGCGCCGGAGTTCTTCAGCTTGCTCCTGAAAGAGACTGACTTCTTGTGCGGAGAAGACCCGTTTGACGACCAGGTAGCCCGCATTGCGCAGGAAGTGCGTCATGTCGGTGCGATCGTCATCGAGCGTGAATGCAGTCGCGGGATCGAGGGGGGCGCCGTGACGGTCGGTCAGTTCGAACTCTTCTGGATTGAAGATCGGGCGGCCGTTGTAGATCGCGCGTAGAGCGGGTTCCCAGACCACCAGGCGGATCGCCTTGCCTCGAAGGCAATTGATTTCTCCGCGATACAACAGTCCAGGCGCGGTCTGAATCTCGTGAACGATTTCCTGCCAGGCTTCATGGCTCAGTTCGAGAACGGTTCGAGCGGTCTCGTCACCGGGCAGGATGTCGATTCCGTTGGAGCCGGTCGTGTAGGTGTACGCGCTGCCGCCGGCGATACGGAAGGCGAGTGAGCCGCGACGCTTTACTTCTGCGAACGCTAGTGCCCCGTTGCCTTCAGCCAGAAGCCTCGGGAGTTCGACCTGGTGGTATTCGTCGAAGTCGAGTTCGGAAAAACCGTCGGGCAACATCTCGTTGTTTCCAATCCATGTGTTGCAGGGATCATGTGTCGCGGATGTGAATTCATCCTATCACGCACGATCACGGGCGAACCTGGATCTCGATATCCCCGCAAGTGCAGAGTCTGGCGTGATACTCTCGGCCCATGTGTGATTCAGTCGTGGCCAGCGGAGCAAATACGAAGAGCAGACTGACACTCTTCGGCAAGAACAGTGATCGCAAAGCGGGTGAGATCCAGCCCTTTGTCCAGTTTTCCAGAGCAGAACATCTGCAAGGCGCCGAACTTCGCTGTACCCATATTTCGATTCCACAGGTACCCGAGACCTACAGGGTGATGGGCCATTCGCCCTGGTGGGTCTGGGGATTCGAGCACGGTGTGAACGAGCATGGAGTCGCGATCGGCAATCAGTCGGTGTTTTCACACCAGGAAGTCGAAGAAACTCCTGGGTTGATCGGCATGGATCTCGTGCGTCTCGCGCTCGAGCGCAGCGGTGATCGCAACGAAGCACTCGACTGTCTCACGAGTCTGCTCGAAGCCCATGGCCAGGGCGGGCCGGGATTCGCGCCGGGCGGGGGCGGCTATCACAACAGCTTCAGTATCGCCGATCCGAACGGAGCGATCTTTGTGGAAACTTCGGGCCGGCACTGGGTCGCGCGACAGGTCGAACTCGATTCGCTGTCGAACCACATCTGCACGGGCTCCGACTGGGATCGCTGCTCCAAGGACTTGGATAGCTATGTCCGCGGCGAAGGCTTCTGGAGCGAAGTGGGTCCGGTGCATCTGGAACGCGCCCTGCGCAACCCGCACGTTCCAGCACGTCTGTCAGAGGGTCGCTTGCGGCGATCTCGGGAACTTCTACACGAGGCGAAGGGTGGACTCGACGTCGCTGACATCCAGCGAATTCTGCGAGATCACGGTGATGGTTCAGCCATACCTTCGGCCGACGCCACAAGCGAAGATGAGGAGTTCTTCACACTCTGCATGCATAACGATCCGCCGGGACAGACCACCGCCAGCATGGTTGCCCTACTGCCCCAAGACCGTTCACGGCCTTGGCCGGTGTGGATCTCCTTCGGAATCCCCTGTAGTGGCGTCTTCCTTCCCGTCTATATCGATGGGACGCTGCCCGCGTCAATGGCCCGCGGAGCCGAAGAGGATGAAGCCGCTGGAGTTTCGATGTGGCTGAAGTTTCAAGGGCTCGAACTCGCGGCGGCGAAGAACCTCGAACGCAATATTCCCTTTTTGCGCGACACGTGGAAGCCTTTTGAGGCGAACCTGGAACTGGAGCGAAACCTGGCGGAGAGAGAAGCTGGTGCGCTCGTCGGTGAAGGGGATGAGAACGGCGCATCGCGTCGACTCACCCGTTTCATGGAAGAAACAGCCGCGCAGGTTATTCGGCTCGTAGAAGAACTCACGCAAAAATGCCGCGGCTAGTGTCTCGTCCTGCGGATTGTCAAGCAACCCAGAGGTTTGTCGACGATCTGTGAAACTGCGTCCGCGAGCGTTTCCCGAGACACTCTGGCCGGGGCGATGAAGTCCCGATGACGAAACCCCAATGAGAGTGGAAAACTACCGATGACCGAACGCATCAATCGTCAGTGGCTTCTGGCCCGCCGGCCTGTTGGTATGGTGAGCCCTTTGGATTTCGAGTTCAGGCAGGAGCCGATTCCCGAACTCGCCAAAGGTCAGTACCTGGTTCGCAATCTCTACATTTCCTTCGATCCCACGATGCGCGGATGGATGGAAGACCGAGAGAGCTATATGCCGTCGGTATCGATTGGTGAGGTCATGCGCTGCAGCGCGGTAGGGCAGGTCGTCGAGTCGAAGAACCCCGCGTTTGCAGAAGGCGATATCGTCAGCGGTCTGCTCGGAATGCAGGAGTACGCGGTCGCTGGGCAGGGTTTCGTTCACGGAGCTCCGGTGCCCGATGGGACCCCGTCGACCTGGCCACTCGGAGTGGTGGGTATCACCGGGATGACGGCCTATTTCGGTCTACTCGAAATCGGCAAGCCCGCGCCCGGTGAAACAGTGCTCGTCTCAGGCGCCGCCGGGGCGACCGGCTCGGTCGCCGCGCAGATCGCGAAGCTCGAAGGCTGTCGCGTTGTCGGGATCGCGGGTGGCCCTGAGAAGTGCGCGCTCTTGATGGATGAGTTCGGTCTGGACGGCGCGATCGACTACAAAGCCGAGGATGTAGGGCGACGCATCAGAGAGCTCTGCCCCGAGGGTGTCCATGTCTACTTCGACAATGTCGGCGGTTCGATCCTCGAAGCGGCCCTGGCCCATCTTGCGAGAGGTGCGCGGGTCGTTCTCTGCGGTGGCATCTCTGGCTACAGCGAGACGAGCCCACCGCCCGGACCCCGCAATCTGATGAACCTCGTGCTTCAACGCGGTCGCATGGAGGGTTTCATCATCATCGACTACGTGGCGCGTTTTCCCGAGGCCACAGCGAAGTTGGCCAAATGGGTAGGCGAGGGGAAGATCATCCACCACGAGGATATCCAGGAGGGAATCGAAAACGCTCCCGAGACCTTCCTTCGTCTGTTCCGAGGCCAGAACACTGGCAAGCAGCTGTTGAAGGTCGGCGACCCGATGTAACGAGCGGCGGGCCGCCTTTGGACGGCGGGCGGTATTCTGGCGAACTCGATAGTCGTTTTCTGTCTGGTGCAACGAAGGGAGAGTCACATGGCCAAGAAACGCGCGAGCCACCCGAAGAAGCGAGGCTATAGCATGCCTGAGCTATCCGGTCTCTACGGCAAGCCGCCGTTTGAGTACCGAGAAGCCAAGCAAATCACAGTCGAGTTTCAGACCGATCCCCGCGTCCTGCGAAAACTGGTGCCGTCGCCTTTGACTCCAAACAGGGACGCGAAGATGTTCGTTTCATCCGCCGAGTTTCTGTGCTCCGGATTCGGCCGCTACCTCGAAGCGCACGTCTACACCCATGCTACCTTTCAGCGCCGACTCGTCAATTTCAGTATCTATCTCGTTCTCGACAGCGACGTGGCCATCGGAGCGGGACGCGAGATCTGGGGTTTCCCGAAGAAGTTCGGACGTCTGAGCCTGGACATGAAAGACGATGTCGTCAGCACCCGCGTCGAACGCGGTGGACGCACGATCATCGATGCAGCTGTGCACCTCGCCGAACTCGGCACGGCGGAGGACCTGGGCGGCACTCCGGAGTGGATTGCGCACCGCTTCATTCCAAACGTATCGCTTTCGGCGCCACCCGATATCGATCAGCTGACTTCGACCACGCTGACCAACGTCGTCACCCATGACGTTCACAAAGGCGCAGCGACACTCGCGTTCGGTTCCTCACCCGCCGATCGGCTCGAGGTGATTCCGATCCATAAGGTCACCGGTGGGTTCTATTCCGACTATCAATTCACTCTAGGCGACGGCGAAGTCATCCACGATTACCTCGCCTGATCCTGCCGCCGGGCCTCGTCCTGCCGGTGTCGGCGGACTTTGGCGAGACTGCGGATCTGCTCCACGATCTCGTCAGCGTCGGCCCCGGGGCCGAATGCTGCGGCGACACCTTTCGCCTGGATCTCGTTCTTGTCGTCCCGAGAAAGTACCGACCCCCCAACCACGACGGGGATATTCAGTGCACGGCTGGTAAGAAGTCCGAATAGTTCATCGAGGTAGTACAGATACTCCCACGAGTGGCACGACAGCCCGATGACGTCGACACCTTCTTCGAGGGCTGCAGCAGCCACCGATTCCGGTGTCGCGAAGCGGCCCAGATAGATCACTTCCATGCCCGCATCGCGCAGCAGTCGCGCAACCGCGAACGCGCCAGCTTCGTGCTGATCGAGTCCGAGGATCGCGAGCAGAATTCGCACCGGCCGGTCGGCTGTCATCAGACAGGAGGCTCCATGTGGCCCAGCGGATCGTAGGCTTCACCGACGCCGAGGCGTAACGCTCCGGCAATTTCACCCTGGGTGAGGTCGGCTTCGAGCGCATCTGCAATCGGCTCGATGAGCCGGGTATCCGTCGCCGCGCCGGCCTCTCGGATTCGCGCGAACTGCTCGGCCACTGCGCCCGCATCGCGACTGTCTTTGAAAACTCGAATCTCGTCGATGCGGTCCCAACAAGGTTCGATCTTTGCCTCGCTGGAGTCGCGGAGCAATCTGTCCTGGTCTTCGGGGATCGAAAAGGCGTTCAGCCCGACCTGGGTTTCCGAACCGTTCCGGATCGCCTCCGCGCGGCGGGTCATCGCATTCTGAAATAGCTGACGAAACCAACCGCTTTCCGATACTTCTTTCAACGTGCCCGCTGACTCGATCTTCGCCACCATGTCGAGGATGCGTCGCTCCAGTTCATCGGTTAGAGATTCAACGAAGTACGAGCCTCCGAGCGGGTCGGCCACGCGGTCGGCACCGGCTTCGAGTTGCACGATCTGCTGAGTGCGAAGACTGACCATATGAGAATCGTGACTGGGCGTGCGGTAGGCCTCGTCGAAACAAGAAATTTCAACCGCCTGTACACCGGCTAGTGCGAGCGCGAGTCCCTGAATAGCACCGCGCGCGACATTATTGACCGGTTGGGCCATCGTCATCGAAAGGCCAGAGGTGTGCGCCGTGATCGCACAGGACCAGGAACGCGGGTCTTTGGCCGCGAACTCCTCGCGCATCATGCGCGCAAAGATGCGTCGGGTTGCGCGGATCTTTGCGACTTCTTCGAACAGGTCCATCCGACAGTTGACCAGGATGGCGATGCGCGGCGCGAATGAGTCGACGTCGATGCCTCGGTCAATCAGAGCGCGCACGATCTCGCGGATTTCAACGAAGCCGAGCGCCATCTCCTCGACACTGTTCAGGCCGCCATCGCTGATGTAGTAGGTGTCTTCCAGGAATGCGTGAAAACGCGGCATCTCACGTGCGGCGAACTCGATCGAATCGAGCGCGAGGCGCATTCTCAGATCGTAGGGCATGTGGATCTGGTAGCTGCAGTCTTCGCAATATGCGGGCAGTAGAATGGTCGATCCGCGCAACTCCCTTGGATCGAACCCGCGCCGCCTGGCCACCCGGTGGAGGGATGCAATCGCAAACGCACCCGGTGGCAGAGAGTGGGAGAATGTCAGTTCATTCAATGGCAGATCCGCGTAGAGATCCTCGAAGTCTCGAAGTCGGCAGATTGAAACCCCGGTGTTGCCCACGGCGTGCTGCGCCAGTGGGTGATCGGGATCGATCGCCGACATTGTCGGCGCGTCGCCGATCACATCCAGACCGCGAGCGCCCTTTTCGATCAGTTCGTGAAACTGTTCATTGGAACGTCGGGCGGAACCCTCACCGGATAATTCCTGCGAGATCCATGAATCCCGGGATCGGGGATTTGCCAGTCGGCCGCGCGTAAAGGGATATTCTCCCGGGTCATTGAGACGTTCTTGCGCGGCTTCGTCAGCGCTATCGGTGGACACATCGGCGGTCGTATAGAACGGCTGTAACGGAAGGCCAGATTGGGTCGTGCGCTCGGTCATATCGAGAAGTTATCACTCCGCATGGCACGGCAGGGTATCAGTGTAGCGATCATCCCAATCGGCAGAGACACATACCGAACAGCAGTAAGGTCGTGGGCGTATATCGGGCGCCGGAGAGACGCTCCTGATAGACTGCCGCTCGTGCCGGAAAACAAAGACCCCGACAATTCATCCGGGAGCTACTGGGACACCACCAAGTCGTCGGAGAACGGCATGTGGGAGCAGAAGCGTCGCCTCGCCCGGGCGATGCGCGATGTGATCGAACGGCTCGTTCCCAGCATGGCGCCGGAGGCGGAGCTCGCGGCCGCAGCTGACGCCCTCGAACGCTACGCGGAGCGGCTCAAGCGGCATCCCCGTCTGAGCAGTGTGCTCGGACATGCGGAGTCCGCCATGGCGGGTGATGTCGGGGCGTTCTTCGACCAAAGCCCCATGATCGGTCTGGCCAATCCACTTGCGCCGCCCCTGCGAATCTTCGAGACCGGCGAGCGCACGGCGGAAGCGCTCGGCACCTTCGGTTCGGCTTACGAGGGACCTCCCGGTTCCTTGCACGGTGGTTTTGTCGCCGCGGCTTTCGACGAAGTGCTCGGCTTCGTCCAATCGCTTTCGGGCAGTCCTGGTTTTACCGGGACCTTGACCGTGCGCTACCGCAGCCCAACGCCGCTACACACCGAGTTGCGGTTCAAGGCCGAGTATTTGCGCATGGAAGGGCGCAAGATCTACACCGAGGCACAACTGTTTGGCGAAGGGGTTCTGTGCGCGGAAGCCGAAGGCCTGTTCATTTCGATGCGACCCGGCGGAGTGGATGAACTGAACGAGCGCCGGGCGAAACAGGAAGCCAGGCTATCCGGAGCCGCTTCTGAGGATGACTAGAGAGGGGAGGAGGCCGAGGTGATGGAAGCTCGCGCCCCTCGGTTTTCCCGAGAGGGTCTTTCGCATCCAATCCCGAGCCCCGCGCTCTGTCGTGTGTTAGGTCTGTCACTCTGTGTACTTCTATCGGGTTGCGCGCGGCTCGTGGTGTTTACGGACTTCGATCCGAAGGCGGATTTTGCCTCACTGCGCAGTTTTGCCTGGCTGAGTGCGCCTGCGTCCGACACTCGCGATCGACTCGATCAACCGCTCTTGAACGACGGGATCCGTGCAGCGATCGAACGCGAACTTCTGGCAAAGGGTTTCACGAAGATCTCCGGTGGACGACCCGACTTCCGGGTTGGGCACCATCTGTCCCTGGAGTATCGGGTCGAACCGGAGAGTTTGGATCGGCGTTTTGGCTATGGGCCCCATTGGCACAGCGACGGCCGTCCATTTGCCAATCAGGCGGATTTCAAGCTCGGGACATTCGCGATCGACATCATAGATACCCGGAAGAACCGGCTCGTCTGGCGAGGTGTTGCACCCGGTGGATTGCCCCCGCCGCATTCGCGTCGGGATGGAGTCCGAATAGATGCAGTCATAGCCGAAGTGCTTTCCGAGTTTCCTCCTCGTTGACGCTCGACCTGTAGGAGAGATCGTGCGAAGACCGGGTTGTTCTGGCCGCAACGCGAGGCCATCTTGATGGGAATGGATGCCAGGTGGACGGTCGGCACGGCCGCGGCGATTGCGGGTGGGTTGACTTTTCTCGTACTCGGCTGCGCGATCAACCCGGTATCGGGTCGGCCGCAGGCCGTCCTGGCCAGCGAGGCTTCAGAGATCGAGAGCGGGCGCAAGGCCGCCCTGGAACTGGAGAGCGCACTCGGTCTGGTCGAGGACCGCACCCTGACCGCGTACGTGGCCGCGATCGGACAGCGACTCGTCGTTCACTCGTCGCGCTCGCAACTACCCCATCGCTTTCGCGTGCTCGATATCCAGAATTCCAACGCACTGGCTCTGCCCAGCGGTGACATCTATGTATCGCGCGGGCTGCTGGCACAGATCAACACAGAAGACGAACTCGCCAATGTTCTGGCGCACGAGATTGCGCACGTCGCGGCCCGGCATGCGGCTTCGCAACGCGTACGCGAAGCCGCCTTCCTTCCCGTTCAGATGGCCGCGGCCGTTGCTGGAATGGCCGGCTCGATCCTGAGCCCGAACCTCGGGCGCGCGGTGTCGGGTGTCGCCGAGTTTCCAGGCAGGTTCCTGTTCGCGCAATACAGTCGCAATCAGGAAATCCAGGCCGATCGCCTCGGACAGCGATTCGTTGCTGCGGCCGGTTGGGATCCCGCGGGCCTGTCCGGGATCATGACGACGTTCGCGCGTGAGGAAAGCCTGCACTCCAGTCGCCCGCGAGCGAAGAGCTTCTTTTCTTCGCATCCAAACAGCGAAGAACGCAGCGCCGCCGCCGCGCTCAACGCCGATCAGCTGAATCGAGCCGGTGGACCGTCGATCGCGACGGATCGGCAGAATCTGCTCGCGCGACTGGAGGGACTTGTGGTCGGTGCGAGCGCGCATCAAGGAGTGATGGTTGGCAATCGCTTTCTTCATCCGGAGCTTCACTTCGCGGTGACGTTCCCGGAAGGCTGGGAAACGCGCAACAAGCGCAGTGCCGTGATCGCCCGCTCTCCGGACGGGAAGCGCTTTTTCACTTTGACGTTGCCTGGAACAGGCGACGATCCGCTGCTTCCAGCTCGAGCCTTCGAGCGTCGACGTGGCCTGCGGCACTCCCCACAGAGTCTGCGCATCGGCGGTTTTTCCGCGGCCCATGGCGTCCACGTGCCCTCGCGTGATCGCCAGGGGCCGGCGTTGCACCTGACCTGGATCGCGTATCGGGGAAGGATCTATCAGTTGACCGGAATCAGTCCTCGGACGTCGTTCCCGGGTGACGTCGCAATCTTCAATCGCGTCAGCCGCAGTTTCCGCAGGCTCGTGCGCGGTGAACGCAACGAGGTGCGCGAGTGGCGGCTGCGCTTCACGGAGGCACGACGGGGGGAGCCTCTGGCCCGGCTGTTGGCCCGAGCGGGTAGTGAGTGGACGGCCAGGGAGGCGGCCGTGGCCAACGGGCTGGAAGCCGATGTCGTTCTGTTCCGCGGCCAATACGTGAAGTTCCCTCGACTCGAACTCTACGGTCACCAGGGACCGTAGCATCGGGTACAGTGGTCACCGGCCTACAATCCAGGCCGTGGAGGCATGGGGTGATTCTGCAGGACAAGACAGTGATCGTCTCCGGTGTGGGACCGGGACTCGGCGGTGAGGTTGCACGACTGGCTCTGCGCGATGGAGCCAAAGTGATGATCGGAGCCCGTACCGAGACGCGTTTGAAGGAAATGGCCGAGCGTCTCGATCCCACCGGTGAGCGCGTCGGGTTTTTCGCGTTCGACATTACAGATGAGGCAGCCTGCGAAAGCCTGGTTGCAGCCGCGGAACAGCGCTTCGGTGGCGTGGACGCAATGGCGCAAGTGGCCGCCCTCGACGCTTTGTTCGGAACGCTCGATAGCACACCCGCGGAAGACCTGCGCAAGGCGATGGAGGTCAACCTGATTGGAAGCCTGCAACTCGCGCGTGCGGCGGCGCGGGCGATGAGGAAGTCCGGCGGCGGGTCGATTGTCCTGGTCGGCTCACAGTCTTTCCAACAACCGCCCCCGATGCAGCAGATCGCCTACGCTTCCTCGAAGGGAGCGCTGATCTCGGCCATGTATCATATGGCCGCGGAATTGGGTCCACACAAGATCCGTGTAAACACCGTGATTCCCACCTGGATGTGGGGGCCGCCAGTCGAGATGTACGTGAACTGGCAGGCGAAAGAACGCGGTGTTCCGGCCCGGGAAGTAATCGCCGAGATTACCGCGAACATGCCACTCGGAGAGATTCCGCCGGACGAAGATGTGGCCGAAGCCATCGTGTTCTTTTGCTCGGATCGTGCGCGCATGATTACCGGGCAGTCATTGCGCGTGGATGCGGGCGAGGTGATGGGGTAGGAGTCTGGGTGCCTGGTCGACTCAGTAGGTGGAGTTTCGTCCGCGCAGGCCCGTGGTTTGCGTCGCCTCAGCCGGGTCGCCTCGTGCAGGCGCTTCTCGGCGCGGTCGATTGCCATACCGGGAAAGAGCAGGTCCAGATTGTGAGCCATCACGTTTTCGAGGCTCACGAAGACATTCCGATCGCCGAGTTTCAGCAGGCGCGGGATATCCGCGCCCACGGGAACCTTGACGCGTGCGAGTGAGGCCACAGATTCGTTCGGGTAGCGCAGAGTTACGACGATATTCAGGGAGAGGTTCGAGACGAAGGGGAATGGATGCGTCGGATCGGTGGCCTGCGGAGTGACGAGCGGAAAGGTGTTTTCGCAATAGTAGTTGCGCAGGTAGTCCTGGTCTTCGCGGGAAAGATCGGAATAGGTGGTGAGGAGAATGTCGTGCTTGCGCAGATCGTCCCAGACTCGAAGCAGGGCGCGGCGTTTGCGCCCCTCGAGTAGAGCCGCGAACTCGTAGGATTCACCGATCTGTTGCTCGGCGTTCGACCACCTTTGGCGGGTTCCCGAAAGCCGCGTCCGACCTGTTGCTTCAAGCCGCCGATGGGCTTCATGAAGAATTCGTCCTGGTTTGAACTCGCGATTGCCAGAAACTTCACCCGCTCCAGAAGGGGCGTTCGATCGTCCTCTGCTTCGCGCGGAACACGGAAGTTGAAGTTGATCCAGGTCAGTTCGCGGTTCACGAAACACTCGGGTGCGCTCAAGTCGAACCCACCGGGCGCATCTGCTTGCGGTGACGAGATGCGGTCGGCGGGCGTTTCCGCGCCGTATTCCCATGCGGATTCCGGCTCACGTTCTCCGCGGGTTCCTCTTCCCTCAGGCTCGGTTCCGCAACCTCCGCAACCGACGAGGAAAGAGGGGCAATTCACCCGGGCATGGACTGAACTCGCTCTTGGACACGGGGTCTGTGCTCGGGAGGTTCTCGGGCTCTGAGGCCGACATCAATCCGTCTCTGGAGGAGGCTCAGTGGGAACGACGACCCGGGCCATTCGCTTGCAGAAGTAGTAGATGCGTTTCAGGTTCTCGAGGATGTCGATTTCCAAGGTGTAGGCCGGAAGCCGATTCGGTTCGGTTGCCACCAGGCGTTTCGCCTCGTGCATCGCCGCAGAATCTGCGAGTCGGTTGATTTCCCGTTTCATGTCGACGACGACGCGCGCGGCTTCCTCGTTCTTCTGCGTGATTGCGAGCAGGGATGCTTCGAAGGCCTTGGTGACACTGGCGTGGAACTCGTTGATCACTTCCCGGGTCGCTTCGCTTACGCGGACGTCGGTCGTGAGACGGCCGATCCCGAGTGCGACCAGGTTGGTTTCGATGATGTCCCCGATGTTCTCGAGAGCGTTGACGGCCTCCATGAGTTGCAGGAGTTCTTCAGTCTGCGAGGCGTTCAACTGCACCTGACTGATCTGACCCAGGTAGGTGATGATCTGGCCATGCAGGGCATCGACCGAGTTGTCCATCTCTCCGACCTCTTCGACGGTTTCGCGCGGGCCGTTCAGTACGGCGGGGAGAATCGAGCGGAGCATCTCTCGAACCAGATCTCCCATGTGCAGGATCTCCAGTCGGGCCCGGTCAAGCGCGAGCGACGGCGTGTCGAGGAGGTCGAGATCCAGGTACTTGGCCCGCACCTCTTCTTCCTCTTCGATCGGTCGGTCGGGAACCAGCCACTCGATCAGGCGAGCGAACTGTGTGGAGAAGGGAAGGAAGAGGAGCGCGTTGGCGACGTTGAAGACCGTGTGTGCGTTGGCGATCTGTCGGGGTGTCTCGGCCGCGGATTTTGCGAGTCCGGTAATGCCGGAGTCGGCCCTGGGCGAGAACCACGCGACCAGGTCTGCGAGCGGGTCGATGAAGGCAATCCAGAGGAGCACTCCGACGACCTTGAATACGACGTGCACGACGGCGGCTCGCAAGGCCTCTCGAGGTCGACCGACCGCCGCGAGAATGGCCGTAATGCAGGTGCCGATATTCGCTCCGAAAATGAGGGCGATGCCCGCCGGCAGGGTGATCAGACCCTGGCTCGCCATCACGATCACGACGCCTGTGGTCGCCGACGACGACTGGATCACCGCCGTAAAGAGTGCTGCAGCCAGGACTCCGTACAGAGGACTCTCCATTTGAGACATCAATGCGAGGAAGGGTGGATAGCTGCGAAGGGGATCCATGGCGTCGCCCATCACGCCCATCCCGAAGAAGATCAGACCAAGGCCCATCACTCCCGCACCGTGCTGTTTCCAGTTCTGACTCTTCGAGAAGAACATCACCGCAAAGCCGCTCGCAACCAGGAGCAGTGCGTACTTGGTGACCTTGAAAGCGATGATCTGGGCCGTGATCGTCGTGCCTATGTCGGCTCCCAGGATCACGCCGATGGACTGCGAAAGGGACATGAGTCCCGCAGAGATGAAACCGACGACCAGAACAGTGGTGACCGATGAGGACTGGATCACGGCGGTCACGAAAGCACCTGTGAACAGCCCCATCACGCGGTTAGTCGTGAGCTTGGCCAGGATGTTCTTCATCTGGTCACCGGCGGCCAGCTTCAAGGCGTCGGCCATTTTCTCCATTCCGTACAGGAACAGAGCCAAGCCGCCGAACAGGCCCATCATCAACTGAAAGACCGGAAGCTCTGGCGGTTCGATCACTCGAATTCCTCGAGCGGAGTCGCTGATTTCACGATCGTGACCGGGATTGGAGAGAGCTGGGCGACGCGTTCGGCCTTGGAGCCCAGCAAGAGATGAGCGAGCCCGGTGCGCCCCTGACTGCCCACCACGATCATGCTGGCACCAGCTAGCTCCGCCACCTCGAGGATGCGATTTGCCGGCAGGCCCACGACCAGTTCACTGCGGAATTCCTTCACGTCCTTGAATTCCGGATGGTCATGGCGAACTCGCGCGATGAATTCGTCGAGCATCTCCCTGGCGCTGTCCTCCAGGCGTTGCAGATGACCCTCGTCCTGCTTCTTGGAGTAGTAGCCCGGCGCGGCCTCGGGATCGTGGACTACGTGCAGTACGATCAGTGGGACGTCGAAGCTCCGTGCGGCCTTTGCTGCCCATAAAAGCGCAGCCTCGGAGTGGTCCGAAAAGTCCACAGCTGCGAGGATGGCACCCGAGATCGTCTGAGAATCGACCACGTGGTTTCCTTCATCACCTGGCGTCAAGTGGCCACTAGCAGGCGCAGTCGATTTCCGCACTTCTCTGCGTAGTCTGCGAGATCTCCGATCCAGTGACTCATCTGGTACCAGAGCATGATCGAGACGGGTGACATCTCCCCCTCGAGTTTGAAGAGTTCCCGGGTCAGAGTTGCACCCAGGCGATCGGTCTCACTCTCCATGTTTCCGAGGGTCACGATCATCGAGAGCACGTGATCCGCCTCGCGCCCGCGGAAACCCATCTCGACCAGTTCGTCCAGTTTCTCTATCACAGCACCGGCCTGCTGACAAGCCTTTGCCACGGAGCGCACCAGTTCCATGAGTGAGTACTGCAGGCTTTCAGGCACGCTCATATCGCGTTCGTTGAGCAGTCCGGCGATGTCCTGTGCGGTATCTGCGATCGAGTCCTGCATGTCGAGCATTTCGAGCAGGTCGCGGCGATCGACCGGAAGAAACAGCCGCTTGGGCAGGTGTTCGCGGATCTCATTCTTCTTGGTGTCGGCTTCACCCTCGAGGACGTCGATCTTCTGCTGAAGTTCCCGCAGGCGCTCGGTCTCCCCGGCGCAGAGCGCTTCGAATAGCGGCACGACCTCGAGCACGCACAGCTGGACTGTGCGCATGTGTTCCTGGAGCGGTTTGAAGGGGGAACGGGCGAACATGTCGAGAAGTGCCATCTCACTAACCTCCGTGGGACAAGAGTAGTCCCTTGAAGAAGTAGAAGAAGAAAATCGCCAGCCCGGCTCCGGCTGGAAGCGTGACTATCCACGATACGACGATTCGACCCACGACGCGGAAATCGAGGGCCGCGATGCCGCCGGCGAGACCGACCCCGAGGACGGCGCCGACCAGCACATGCGTGGTCGAGACCGGGATTCCCAGGCGACTCGCGAGTACGATCGTCGCCGCGGCCGCTGCTGTTGCCGCGTAGCCGCGCGTGGGCGTGAGTTGGGTGATTCGCTCGCCGACCGTCTCGATCACTCGATAACCCCACATCGACAAGCCGGCAACGATACCGACCCCGCCGATCACCAGGACCCATGTCGGTACGGGCGCGGCCGCTTCAAGAGTTCCTGTGCTGGAGATGTGCAGTACGGCGGCCAGGGGGCCGATGGCGTTGGCGACGTCGTTCGAACCGTGCGCGAAGGCGATCGCGCAAGCGCTCACGATCTGCATGATGCCGAACATCCGCTCGACCGTCGCGTAGTGAAAGTCCCGATCGGCTTCCGGATCGACGCGCACCCGGCTCACCAGTGGATAGGCGATCAGCGTCGTGACCAAACCGAGCATTCCCGAGAGGGCAACGGCTGTGCCGAGCTCGAAGTCGAGTCCGAGGTTCTTCAGGCCCTTGTACAGTGTCACCAGGCCCAGCACGACCACGAGAGAGAAGATATGGGGTGGCCCCCAGCGTTTGACCTGCGCAATCGGATCTGGGTGCTCGAGTATGGTGCTTCGGATCAGGACGAAAAGCAGGAAAGAGGCTGTTCCCGAGAGCAGCGGCGAGAGGACCCAGGACGCGACGATCGGGACCAGGCGGTCCCACTCCACAGCGTCCATTCCCAGCCCGACTGCGCCGAAGCCCACGATCGCGCCCACGATCGAGTGTGTGGTCGAGACTGGCCAGCCGGCGCGGGTCGCGAAAACAAGCCAGGTGGCAGCGGCGCATAACGCCGCGAGCATTCCGTATATGACGGTCTCCGGTGCTGCCGCCGCGATGGTCGGATCGAGGATGCCCCCGCGAATCGTCTTGGTGACGTGTCCTCCGACCAGAAAAGCTCCTGCGAACTCCAACACGCCGGCGACTACGACGGCGCCCCAAAGCGTCAGGGCGCCCGAGCCCACAGAGGTGCCCATGGCGTTGGCGACGTCGTTCGCACCGATGGCCCAGGCCATGTACAGCCCGAGCACGAGTGCGAGCACGACGGGCAGTTCATACCCTCCCACACACCTCTCCCAAAACGAAAGAACTCCGCGGCGTGTTGAACCTCAACATGTCACGGTCGAGCACTCGATTTCTGATAGGGACACTATTTCTAGCGGTTCCGGAGCGATCTGGATGTCACCGGGCCGACAGATGGTGGATTATGTCAGAGAGTTTCAGTCGGGGTTCAGCCGATCCCAGGGGCGCACCCGAGGGGGGGGCGCGGGAGAACAACGAGTCGGCAATCGTCGGAGAATGGCCGCCACATGAGCGATGCCCGACAACTCATTGGCTTCGACTGGCTGACGGGGCTTCCCGCCGAGGATCTGACGGCGCTGCGCGACGCCGCCACCGACCGCGACTACAAACCCCACCAGGTGATCTTCGCACCTTCAGCTGAGCCGAGGTCCGTATACCTATTGGAGAGCGGACTCGTGCGCATCTATCGGCTCTCGGAAGAAGGCGCGGAGATGACCTTCGGCTTTGTTTCGCCGGGAGAGGCTTTTGGCGAGTTCGCCGCCTTCGGTGACTACCAGCGCGAGAGCTTTGCCGAGGCGGTCGCATCCAGTTCGGTGATGAAAACCCGCAAAGGTGCGTTCCTGAAGGTGTTTGCCGACAACCCTGAACTCGTGCTCGAGCTGGCCCGGCAGATCGGCGAGCGCTTCAAGCGCATCGAGAGCCGTGTCGAGGACCTCGCCTTTCGCAATGTGCGGGCGCGCGTGGCTCACGTCCTCCTCGAACTAGGCGAGGACTTCGGAATCCCCGAACCGGGTGGGCTGGCACTCGATATCCACCTCACGCAGGCCGAACTTGCCACGCTCGTGGGAACCACCCGGCAGACGGCCAACACCGTTTTGCAGGAACTCGATCACGAGGGTCTGATCAAGCTGAGGAACCGGCGCACCGTAATCGCCCAGGGCGATGAATTGCACGCCACGGCCGGGCAGACGATCGGAAGCTGAATACCGCAAGAATCTTTCTCGGTGTCGGCTGCGTGACGGCGTCGGTCCACGTGTGGCGCTAGCGTGGCGGCGTAACAACCGACACGGCGGATCCGAGATGCCGAACGCCCTCAGCGAAGTCGAGTCTCAGCTGCCTTTTCCGCCGGCGTCCCGGGTCCCGCTACGCCTTCTGGACGGAGATCAATCCGGACTCGACTACGCGGGGCACCCGCTTGATCTGGCGACGGATTCCGCCCTCGCGACATCCGAACGCGTCTCCCACCTCCTGAAGTTTCGCCTTCACCTCGATCCGACAGAGCGCGAGGGGCTCTCGGGTGTTTTCGAGGACGAGATCCTCTTCATGCTGACGCCCGTGGCTCTGGATTCCCACCGGCCGACCTCGTCCCATTCGCGCGGACATAGTCGGGCGGCTTTCTCAGGCCGGGGATTGCTCGCACCAGAGTACGATCGACCGCCTCCTTCATGTTTTCGGCAACGCGCGCGGGCGCATCAGGGCGATCAGTTGTGCGGCACCCGGTCGTAGATCACTCCAGTCCTCGGGCAAGCGCAGCAGCGCGGCGGCGCCGGTCGGGAAGGTCTTGCCGACCGGCGGAAGTTCCAGCGGTTCACCAACCAGGAACGTGGTGAGTTGCTCGAGTCCGGGACTGTGCCCGACGATCAATACCCGGGCGCGCTCTGCCGGGCAGTCCTTGAGGACGGCGAGCAGATCTTCGAGGTCACCGAGGTAGAGGCGCTCGTCCGAATGGATCAAGTCCGGTTCGCTCTCGAGTTCCTCCAGAACGGTCACGGCCGTCTGCTGGGTGCGGTTGGCCGGCGAACTCAACACCAGATCGGGCACCAGCCCGCAGTCCTTCAGCCAGCGGCCCATGTGCAGACTGTCCCGTTTGCCACGCTTTGCCAGCGGTCGCCCCAGATCGGATGACGTATCCGTGTCCCATGTGGACTTGGCGTGTCGAAGCAGGATCAGTTCGCGTGTCGCGCTGCTCTTTTCGACTTTTTCAGCGCTCGTGATCACGATCGAACTCCCACTCGCGGCTTCCAATAGGATATCGGATGTCGGGGAGATGAGGGCTCTGAGTTGCCTTCTCTCTGGGGTGGTAGACTCGCGAGCCGAAGTGCTGAAGAGGAAGCAATCAGATGGGATTTCATTTCGACACGGATCATATCGAGTGGCAGACGATCGTCGGTCCACCTGACTTCGACGAATTCAAGCTTCGCTACGACTACTCGATCCTCGGTTACGATCGCAAGAGCGGCTCGCTGGATATGATGATGCGCTGGGCGGGGGATGGCGGACATTGTGAGCGTCACCGCCACGTCGGCATTACCTCGACACTGGTTCTCCAGGGCGAACAGCACCTGGAAGAACTGCTTCCCGATGGAAGCGTGAGGCACAAGGTCCGCAAGGCCGGGGACTACGCACTCTCGCTCGGTGTCGAACCGCCGCATCTGGAACGCGGCGGACCCGACGGCGGGATCGCGCTTCTATCCCTGCAAGCGGCGAATGGTCTGCTGTTCGAATTACTCGACGCCGATCTGAAGGTTCTTGCCGAGGTCTCGCTAGACGTTCTGGTTGCTCGCTGGGATGCGCGTTAGATCGGAACGATTGTAACGATCGCGAGGATCGAGCAGACCAGGGCAAAGCCGTAGCAGACTACGCCGAAAGCCGTCTTGGCTCCATGCGGGCCCAGGTCGACCATCACGGCGCGGAAGCGGTGAGCGCAATGCCAGAGGGGCAAGATCACCAGGCCCAGGAGGATCAGTTTGCCGAGCGGATTCGCCGCAAACGCATGAGCGCGTTCGAAGCCGATGGCATCGCTGCCAATGACGCCCAGGGGAACGGTGATGCCGGTAATCAAGATCAGCACCGGTGTGACCAGGGCCGAGATCATGCCGCCGGCGGAAAATAGCGACCAGACCATCGGTTCGTTGGATTTCGCCATTTCGTTACCTCCAGACCACGAGGGCGATGACCACTAGCGAGACCACCACCCAGGCGCCGTAGGTCGCGCCGGCGACGATCGCCGGTGCGACCTTGTTTTCGCCGATCTGCAGTGGCAGCGCTGCCGGTGCCGCGAAAAAGAACGTGGCGGAATGAAGCACTGCAAAAAGCAGCGCAAGCACGTGAAGCCCGATCGCCAGGGGCGAGGTCAGCGCAGCCAGGAACCCTTCGTAGGCAGCCTGGCCTTCACTCAGGCGTATCAGGCCAAGCAACATCACCACCGCGTATCCGCCGACAAACAGGCTCGTCAGTTCGCGGAGCATGTAGACCGTGTATTCCGGTTTTTCCAGCCACCACGTGTTCGACATCGGGCGGACATAGGGTTTGCGACTCATTTCTTCCCCCATGGCATCAGCTTTTCTTTCATCCAATCATTCGTGGCTGCGATCTTGATCTGCTGGATCGCGCCCGCCGGATCGACGTCTTTCGGGCACGCCCGCGAACAGGCGCCTACGAACGTGCAGCCCCACACGCCTTCCTCGGCCGCGAGTACCTCCATGCGTTCTTCACGGCCTTCGTCGCGGGAGTCGTTGTTATAGCGATGAGCCATCGACAAGGCCGCCGGACCGTAGAACTCCGGATTGAGTCCGTACTGCGGGCAGGCCGCGTAGCACAGCAGGCAGTTGATGCACATCGTGAACTGTTTGAACTTGATCAACTCAGCTCGAGATTGCTTGTACGTGCCTTCATCGATCGTATTGTGGTGTTCGCGGATGATGTACGGCTTGATGTCCGCGAACTTGTCGATGAAGTCGTCCTGATCCACGACGAGATCGCGTTCGATCGGGAAGTTGGCCAATGGTTCCACCCGGACCTTGTTCGGGTAGTAATCGCGGATGAACGTCTTGCAACCGAGATGGGGTTCGCCGTTGACGTTGTATCCGCAGCTGCCGCAAACCGCCATATGACACGACCAGCGAAAGCTCAAAGACTGATCGATGTTGTCTTTGATGTGGTTCAACGCATCCAGAACGACCCAGTGCTCTACGTACGGGACTGTGAAAGTCTGAAAATGCGGCTCGGAATCCTTGTCCGGATCGTAGCGCAACACTTCGATTTCGATCGTTTTCTCAGACATCCTCTGTCTTGCCTCCATAAGAGCGCACGGCCGGTTGCGAGCGGGTAATCACGACGGGTTCGTACTCGATCCTCGGCGTGTCCTTGCCGTTGTAATGCGCCAGCGTGTGCTTCAGGAAGTTCTCATCGTCGCGTTCCGGATAGTCCAGGCGCTGATGGGCGCCGCGGCTTTCCGTGCGTGCGACGGCGCCTTCCGCCAGTGTCTGGGCGACGTCCAGAAGATTGCCCAGTTCCAACACGGAGAAGAGATCGGTGTTGTAGACGTTGCTCCGGTCTTCCAATTTCACGTTCCCGTAGCGTTCACGCAGTTCGGCAATCTTCGCGCAGGTGGCTCGGCTGGACGCGTCGTCGCGATAGATGCCGACACCTTCCTCCATGGTCTCGTGCATTTCCTTCTTGATGGTGACCGGGCGCTCATCGCCATCGGTCTTGCGCACCCAGGAGAAGACACGTTCTTCCGCGTCTGCGGCTTGTTTCAACAACACGGATTCGTTCGCCTGGCCCGCCTTTTCCTTCGCGAACTCGGCAGCGCTCTCTCCACACTTCAAGCCCATGACCGTCAGTTCCGTGAGCGAGTTCGATCCGAGTCGATTGGCTCCGTGCAGCCCGCTGCTGGCACATTCGCCCACTGAATAGAGGCCCGGCATGGGGGTCGCTCCGGTGAGATCTGTCTTGATGCCTCCCATCGTGTAATGCACGACGGGCCGTACGGGAACGGGTTCGTCCACCATGTCGACACCGATATAGGTCTTGGCCAGCATCCGCACCATCGGAAGCCGATCTTCGATCTTCTTCTCGCCCAGGTGCGTCATGTCCAACAGGACGCAGTCGCCGAACTGGGTTTCGACTGTCCGGCCCTTCTTCTGCTCGTGGTAGAAGGCCTGGCTGAGGCGGTCGCGGGGCCCGAGTTCCATCGTCTTGGGTTGGGGATCACCGAGCGGAGTTTCCGGACCCATTTCGTAGTCCTGGAGATAGCGATAGCCGTCCTTGTTGCGAAGTACCCCGCCTTCGCCGCGACAGCCTTCGGTCAGCAGAATGCCCGTACCCGGAAGCCCCGTCGGGTGGTACTGAATGAATTCCATGTCGCGCAGCGGCACGCCCGCTCGATAGGCCATGCCCATGCCGTCGGCCGTCTTGATGCCTCCGTTGGTGGTAAACGGGAAAATCTGACCCGCGCCACCGGCCGCCATGATGACCGACTTGGCGATGAAGAGTTTCATCTGGCCCGTGCGCATCTCGATCGCCACCACTCCCTGACAGCGCCCGTCGTCGACGATCAGGTCGGTTGCGTAGTACTCGTCGAAACGCCGGATCGACTCGAACTGGATCGAGGTCTGAAACAGTGTGTGCAGCATGTGAAAGCCGGTCTTATCCGCGGCGTACCAGGTTCGCGCGATCTTCATGCCACCGAACTTGCGCACGGATACGCCGCCATCGTCATCTCGGCTCCAGGGACAGCCCCATTGTTCGATGCGTGTCAGCTGGCGCGGTGCTTCCTTCACGAACATGTCGACCATGTCCTGGTCGCACAGCCAGTCACCACCGGAGACCGTATCGTTGAAGTGGTTATCCAGTGTGTCGATGTCCTGGGCCACACCGGCGGCGCCGCCCTCCGCTGCAACCGTGTGGCTGCGCATCGGGTAGACCTTGGAAATCAACGCAATGTGTAGCGACGGATCAGACTCGGCCACTGCAATCGCAGCGCGCAGACCGCCTCCGCCAGCGCCGAGGATTGCGACATCGGTCTTGATTACTTCCATGCTCGATACTCCACATGACCCGGGGGGGTCTCAACAGGGGCGGATGCTCCCGTGCCCCCGGCCATCAGTCGTTGCTCCGCCTCACCCGATCTGAATTCGGAGCCTACAGTAGCCCATCAGCGTCGTCCGGCTTGGCTGCGTACCCGCCACTTGTGGCTGCACGGGTCGCCACGCGACCCGGACCGGGCCGGCCTTCCGAATCGGCTCTTTTCCGCGCAGGGGATGGACTGGGCCAGAGGTTCAGAATGTGGCAAATTCCACACAGTCGATCTTCTCGGTCTCGCACCGGGGGATCGGCGCCAGTAGTGCCATCAGTCTAGAATCCCCACCCGGAGTCGTTTTCGGCGCTCCCTTCCACTTGCCCCAGGAGGTACGCACGACCATGGAATTCAGCTTTGCAGAAGTGCACGAGGCGATTGCCGACGCGGTTCCCGAGCGCGAGGTGATCGTATTTCGCGATCGGCGCTTTACCTACGAGCAGTTGCGGAATCGCAGTCGACGTCTGGCGAACTACTTGCTGAGCCGCGGGCTGAAGGTCCATCGGGATCGCAGCGAACTCCAGGGTCACGAGTCCGGGCAGTGCCACCTGGCGCTCTACCTCTACAACGGCAACGAGTACCTCGAAGGCATGCTCGGCGCGTTCAAGGCGCGGTTGGGCCCGCTGAATGTGAACTATCGCTACGTGGAAGAGGAACTGCTCTATCTGTTCAGGGACAGTCAGGCGCGGGCGGTGATCTACCACGCCGAGTTCGCGCCGAACATCGCCCGTCTGCGCGATCAGCTTCCACAACTCGAAGTTCTGATCCAGGTCGCCGACGATTCGGGCAACGAACTTCTGGAGGGAGCGGTGGATTACGAGGAGGCGCTGGCTTCTTCCTCAGCGGATCTACCCGATATCCAGCCTTCTCCTGACGATCTCTACCTGCTGTACACCGGCGGTACGACGGGCATGCCCAAGGGCGTGCTCTGGCGTTCGGCCGACATCTACTGCGCAGCCATGGGTGGGCGCAAGGTCGACCACAGTGAGTTCGAGTCACTGGAAGAGGTCAAGCAGGCGACTGCGTTCGGAGCGGACATGCGCGCGCTAGTCGGTCCACCGATGATGCACGGAGCGGCGCAGTGGGTCAGCTTCATCGGGATGGGCGTCGGAGGGACGCTGATCTTCGGAAGTGAGAACAAGAAGCTCGATCCAAAGGACTTCCTGACGGTTGCCGCGCGCGAGCGCGTCAATACGATCATGATCGTAGGCGACGCGTTTGCCCGACCGATCCTGGACGAAATCGAGGCGGGGGACTACGACCTGTCGAGTCTGCGAATCGTCGGGTCGGGCGGTGCGGCACTTTCTACCGCGAACAAGAAAGCCTTTCTCGAGCTTCTGCCCGATGTGACCATCATGGATTCGATCGGTTCCTCGGAAACCGGAGCTCAGGCCAGCAATCCCAGTACCAAGGACTCCGGGGTCTCGACCGGAGCCTTCAAGCCGAATGCCTGGGCCTGCGTCGTTTCTGCCGAGATCGATCGCGTTCTTCAGCCGGAGGACCGCGACATGGGCTGGTTTGCTCAAACGGGTCGGGTACCACTGGGCTATCTGGGGGATCCGGAGAAGACCGCCAAGACCTTTCCAACGATCGGGGGCGTGCGCTACGCGGTACCCGGAGACCGGGCGCGTTACGCCGCCGACGGTTCGATCGAGGTGCTCGGTCGAGACTCCGTCACGATCAACTCCGGTGGCGAGAAGATCTTCGCTGAAGAGGTCGAGCAAGCCCTCAAGCAACACCCCGAGGTGTTCGACACCGTGGTCGCGGGGCGTCCCAGCGAGCGCTGGGGAAACGAGGTCGTGGCGATCGTGCAATTGCGGGAGGGGTCGAGCATCGGCGATGTCGAGTTGCTCGAAGAAGCCGCGCGGCATATCGCGCGTTACAAACTCCCCAAGGTGTTTGTGTACAAGGACCGCATCCAGCGCAGTCCGAGTGGCAAGGCCGACTATCGCTGGGCGAAGGAACAGGCGACCGGCCCCGAACAAGGGAAATAGCTCGGGACGGGAATCCCGTCGGCCCGCAGTGGAGTTCTGTGGAGAGTTGCGTGCGCACGAAGGTTTGGGCGCTCGGGTGTTCTGATCGCGGATGGTGTTCTGATCACTGAGGTTGAGTGGGTGTACCGCCGATAGGGTCAGCGGGGTACCTATCTTGCGCAGAACTCACTGGACCACAGCCGCCGTATGTGTAGCGGTCGCAATTACCGCCCAGGTGGGCTTCATAGGCGTGCGCGAAAGCCGACGCTCAGGAGAGCTGGAGCAGGAACTCGCCGAGTACGATTCCCGCAGCCGGCGTTCCCTCGAATTGGTCCAGGGTCGCCTGGAGCAGGAGCGCGACGTCTCGGGTCAGCTTCGAGCTCAGCTTCTCGAGGCGGAGGTCTACACGAATCTCCTCAGTTTCGAACTCAACGAGGCGACCGTCCGAGCGGCCCTGCTGGAGAACATGGCCGATGAACCTCCCGCTCTCGAGGTTGCCATTACACCGCTCGAGGGACTCGAGCGTTTCGTCGCCTGGGCGCGAAATCCGGGCAATCGTCCGATTCGCATCGTCGAGGCGGAAGGTTCCGTCTGGATCGATGGAGCTGCTTCGGGTTTCGGTCGGACCGCTGAGACCATCTCGATTGCTCCGACCAGCGATGCCGAGTTCTTCGAGTTCAGCCTCTTCGGTCGCGAGCCCATTCAGGTTGCGGGTGGAGAGGCGCTTTTCCGCGGCGCACTCTGCCTGACGTATGAACGCGACCTGGGTGAGTTGACGAGCGCGTGGTCCGCTCTTTACTGGTTCGAGTACAACCGCGACGTCAAGCGCATCGCAATTCTCGCCCGTGACGGATGGGCGATCGAAGCACCCGGGCAAGGCTGCGATCTACGCTCGATCGAACTTCCCTGGTAGTTTGCGCGCCGGTTGGACCGGTACGGGGAAGACGTACCGGTCCGTGTAGGCAGAAGGGGTGTGTTCGGTCTCTGGCTCCTCCTCTTTGACTCCGCGTAACGGTCAGAGCGGAACTCGATCTCGCCTAATAATCCGGGAAGACTTCATGTCGCTCGTCGAAACTGCGACCGAGAGCCACTACGATCTTGCGCTTGGTCGCCATGCGACAGATCTGTCCTTTTTCGACCGAGTGAATCGTTCGCAAGGCGAGTTGCGCTTTGTACGCGAGCTGCTCCTGGGTCATCAGTTCCTTCATTCGCAGCTCTCGAACGCGATTGTGTCGGGTCTGGCCAGCGTCCCGGTTGATTCCGTAGGTTGCCATGTCCATGTCTGCTCCTCTGCTGGTGATGCTCAACGGGTCCATGCCTGCAAAAAGAGCAACTGCCGTGCCAACTGCGCCACGAGGCGACAACTGGGCGTTCGAGCTGGCCTTTTCGGGATTCCAGAGACAGCCCGATGCCCCGTCGACCCGTAAACTCCAGGTTGCGCCTGGAACGCGAGGTGGACACGATCACCACCGCTTGCGCTTGGCTCAGGCGCCCCAGTCCACCCAGATCGGTGACGACCACGCCCGCTCCTCTGTGAGCGAGAGACAGTTGTCGCCGACCGTCGCTGCGGAACCGCAGCGATCCAGGCTCGTGCAGCGGCCCTGTTCATCATACGTGCAGCGCAATCCACCGCCATTGACCGCGTTGCTCGGCGCTTCGATCGCGCGCACGTAGTAAAGGGCGGTTCGTTTCCCAGCCCTGAACTCCGTGTCCTGGAACGTGACGGAACAACCGGAGGGATCGGGCTTGCAGCCGTAGATGCGCCACGGATCTTCAATCAATTCGGAGAGGTCCTCGTCGGGGGAGTTCTGCGGGCGAATCCGCACGACTTCGATGCGTGCGATCTGTCTGCGCCGATCCGACGGGTGGTAGCACTCACTGCGACATAGACGCTCCAATCGGTGAGGGGACAGGCCGGTCGCCACGTAGTCCGGGCAGCCCGACTGCTGTTCCAGCGATCCGATCGCGCGTGCGCGGAACACGGGCACATCGTTGCTGCGCACCGCTGTGCCCATGGGTAATGCCGTTCCCGAAGCGGTCAGGAAGTCGAACCACAGCAGGATGCGGGGACCGCTGGTTGCATAGACCTCCTTGCGTTCGAGTGCTTTCCAGATGGCGTCCCGATCGCGCCCGCTCGCGTGTGCGGCAACCAGTCCTCCGGTCATGAAGAAGGACGACTGGCGCTCCATCTCGAGCATCTGCAGGCCGCGCAGCTTGCTGGTCGCTCGCTCAAAGGCTCGCGCCTGGGGTTCCGCGGGAGTCGCCGGTGCACTGAACATGGACGGCACTTCGTTGCGCGATTCGCTCATCGACGTGCGGCCGAATTCCTTGTAGCCGGTGCCCGGTCGCGCCGTGTGGGTGTCACTCGATGCCAGGAAACCCAGGCGGAAATGTTTCGGCTTTTCGGGCTGATCGAAATTTCCGACGGCCGAGATGAACTGCGCGGAGCCGCCGGGACGGTGGTTCATGGCGGGCAGGGTGCAATCCTTGCACTGGCCGGCGTCGAGCCAGTCCTCGACGGATGTTCCGCCGACCGTCAGGTGAGCCTGGGCGGAGGCCTCGGCGGCGAGTTGGCGTGCTTCCGCAGCGCGGCGATCGCATTCGAACTGGTCGATACCTGCGACCTGGCAGCGTTTCTCCACGATCTGTCCGGCTCGCTGACAGGTCGTCAGGTGACCGGCGCGTTGAGCCGGGCAATGCGGTTTGCCTTCGGCGTCGAACTCGACCGCGTGGAAGTCGCGGTATTCCTCCGCGTTGCCGTGTCCGGAATAGATTTCGATCAGCTTCTGTCGAGAGGGATCGTGCTGCGCGGCGACCAGCTGGTTCTGCCACGTCGAACCCGGCGGAGTGTAGAGACCCCATGTGGTTCCGTGGGGAATCACGATGGAGTCGTGGCCCCAGTCGTTCAGCTTGGCAAACAGATCCCGGGGAGTTTCCGCCCATTCCGAGCAGTTTGCGGGCAGATCTCGCACAGGTACACCCGCCGGGCAGTTCACCCTCTCGCCGAGTTCCTGGAAATACCGGGCGAGATCGAACATGCGTTTGTGTCCGCCTGAAGCCAGCGCGAGTAGCGCGCGTTGCAACGGTTCGGGCCCATTTGAATTGCGACCCTCGATACGGCCGGCTGCGATCGGACGCGCGGGAATGCGCGCTTCGTCCAGATTTCGCAGCACCACGTTCTTGTGACCGTAGTGGTTCTGAGGAAGCGTTCCCGACTGAGACCACTCCCAGCCCAGAAAAGGCACGACGTCGGGATTGTTGGGATCTCCCGAGATCTGGTCGCATCGCCGCATCGTCTCGACAGTTTCACGCCAGTGCTGCGGCGTAAGGCTCTCGGCGTGGTCGTTGATCGACCAGAAATCGAGGGCCGAGCAGAATCGCGCGAAGTCGCAAGCGTCTGCGGGAGGGTGCGCACCTTCCCCGTTGCTGATCGGCAAGCTCCCGATGAAAGCGTCGCTCGAGAATGTGCTGTGGACGTGAAGATCGCCGAAGAGAATCTGCTTGGGCTTCTCGATCTCGATCGAACTCGTCGCCAGGTTCTGGGTGACGGCCCTGGCGCGGACTGCGCCCGTGGGTAGCGCCACGCCTTCGATGGTGCCGGGCCCTTCGTGATCGCCCATCCAGCCCAGGCCGATTGCGTAGACCCCCGAAAAGACGAATGCGAGGATCAGCGCCAGTCCGATCAGAATACGCACGTGCATAGAGTTCTCCGCGGGGGGCGATCACCGTAGGCAATATCAGGTCCCCTGATCAAGCAGCGCAGGGCTTTGAAGATCCCATCCCGCAGCGGGTTCGCTTTCCAGGTGCTATCTGATCGGAGATGCCTACACCGCGCGATACATGCGGCTGCTGATTGCCGCCCTGGCGGTGATCTGCGTGGCGTGCGGCGAAGCTGAGTCGCCGCGATCCGCTCAAGGTTCTTTCGAAGGCATACCGGGGCGGCTCGATAGCTCGGATCCAAACGTCCCTCTCTTCGGAGTGTTCGAGCTGGCGCTGGGTGCGCAAAACCCGGGAACTCAGCCGTATGTGGACGGTCCCGAGGTCAGCGCACGTTTCGAAGGTGCATCGGGGCCGGCCAAGAGCAGCTACTTTGAAGTGCAAGGTTTCTGGGACGGGGACAACGTCTGGCGGATCCGCTTTTCGCCCATTCTTGAAGGCGACTGGATCTGGGCGACGAGCAGCCAGGACATGGGCCTCGCTGGCGTTTCCGGCCGAATCCACGCGCTCGCTCCGGATGAGGCTGCGCTGTCGGGAAACCTCTTGCGGCGCGGTTTTCTGGAGCGTGACGGCTACGGGTGGGAGCTTTCCGATGGCAGTTCGTTCCTGCCGGTCGGTGAAGTGCAGTGGGGATTTGCGGAGGAGTTTTCTCTCGAAGAGGTGAAGAACTGGATCGACGCGCTCCACGAGTTCGGACTGAATGGATTCCTGGGATCGGTGTGGCGGGCCCGGTCGGACCGGGGAGGTCTGCAGCCATTCGACAATGCCGACCCGAAGACTGAACGGGTTGAACTGGCCTACTTCGAGCGTCTAGATGCGATCGTTCGCTACGCGAATCAGCGAGGTGTGATTCCGGGACTCGCGATCGGAGGCTTTCCCGGCGACTCGGACTGGTATGCGAAGTTCGGTACGCAAGAACGCCACGACCGCTGGTTTCGCTACGTCGTGTCGCGCTATGCGGCTTTCAATGTGCGCTGGATCTTGTTTGGCGATGTCGATGCGGTGAATCCCCCTTGGGATTCTACCTGGCAGGAGAGTGTCGCCTACTACGCGCGTCTGGCGAAGGATGTCGATCCCTGGGATCATCCACTCGGAAGTCATCACAGCAAGATCGATTCGAGCAGCGCAAGCAATCCCGATATCGACTATGTCCAGGTTCAGACTTCGAGCAGCGGCGGAGACCCACTCGAGAACCGACGTTGGGGAAAGCCGATCTGGTCGACGGATCGGCCGGACGGAGGGCTCGAAGATCCGAACGCGCTCCGGCAGGCACTGAGAGCCACTCATCGGCACTTCGTGGCTGGGCTCGCCTTTCCGACACTCGGCAGTCGCATGAACGTGCCTGTCGCGAACCCGCAGTTTCCGCCGGCCCGCGCGGTCCAGCAGGGAGTCGAGCTTCGGGATTTCCTATTGGAATACGATCTCGGCTTGCGCCGACTGGCCGAGTTCAAGCGTTTCTACGAGGAACTGGATCGTCGACATTTTGAGCCCGCGGCCGAGCGTTGTAGTCGCGGAATCTGCGGTCGTTTTGGTGAGAGCCTGGCACTGATGCTCGAGGGGGGCGGGAGTGTTTCGGTCGATCTGCGCGACATGCCTGGCCAATTCCGCGTCCGCGCGCTCGAGATCTCGACTGGGCAGCTACGCACACTACCGCGCATCCGGGGGGGCGAGGTGCGCACGATCGACACGGGATCAGACCGGGACACGGCCCTTGTCCTGAGCCACCAGGGGTAGAGGTCGGGGCGAGTCTCCTGGGCTTTCTCTCCTGGGCATTCAAAGAGGCTCAGCGGTTCGCGACGCTCTGTGAAACCGGCTGCGTTATTCCAAAGGCGGCGCGGCGCGCGCGCTCCGCTTCAGGTGATGCAGTTGGCGCCGTACGGTGCGCAGTCTGCGCGGATCCTTTGCCTCGCTCGCGTCGCTGCGCTCGAGTTTCAGCTGGCGGATCATCTCCTTGATCTGGGACCTGTGGAGTCCACGGGTCTGTAGGCGACGTACGCCCAGACTCCGCCGGCCGCCTGCAGGGGCGAGCTTTCTCGCGCTCTTCCGGGCAGGGCTCGAACTCGTGGCCTGCGCTGGAGTCACTGGCGTGTCGGCAGTACTCGCGCTCGATCCGCGCGCGTTCGCCAGGGCTGCGACCAGCTCGCCTTTGCGCATGGAGCGGAAGCCCTTCAGGGCATCGTGCTCGATCTCCGCCGCGAGGTCGCGTAGCTCGGCGACCTTCTTGCCGTTCAGTTCCTCGATCGAAAAACTCATGCATTCCCCCTGTTCACGCCGCAGGTCTTCAGGGGGCATAGCCTCCGGCAGGTTCCAGAGCCTATCACTCCTTCGGGTGAAAGCCCGTGCCCCGGGAGTGTCACGGTCGCCAGACGTAACCCCCTGTGTTCGGAAGGGTCCGAGAGTCCAGCCCCGGCCGCATTCCGCACCGCGCTGGGAAACGCGAGCCGGGGGGACTCCACACGACGGGTCGCTATACTGCTCGCTCAACCGGGAGTTCGTCGGAATGGCTGAGATCGAGAATGCGCCGCCCCTGCACTTTGTTCGCGCCATCGTCAAAGAAGATGGCGAGACGGGGAAGTTCGACGGTCGGGTCGTCACGCGCTTTCCTCCCGAGCCCAACGGCTACCTGCATATCGGTCACGCGAAGGCGATTTCGCTGAACTTCGGGATCGCGAACGAGAACGATGGCGTGTACCACCTGCGCTTCGACGATACGAATCCGTCCCGGGAAGAAGAAGAGTTCGTCGAGTCGATCAAACGCGACATCCGTTGGCTGGGTTTCGATTGGGGCCAGCACCTGTTTTTCGCATCGGACTACTTCGAGCAGTTGTACGAGTACGCCGAACAGTTGATTCGCGCGGGAAAGGCGTATGTCTGTGACCTGGATGGCGATCAGATCCGGGAATACCGGGGTACGTTGACCGAGCCGGGTCGCAACAGCCCTTTTCGTGAGCGCAGCGTGGAAGAGAACCTGGAACTGTTCCGGCGCATGCGCGCCGGTGAGTTCGAGGAAGGATCGCATACGCTGAGGGGCAAGATCGATATGGCTTCCCCGAATATCAAGCTGCGCGATCCTGTCTTCTATCGCATCCAGAAGGTGACCCATCACCGCACTGGAGACCGCTGGCCGATTTATCCCATGTACGATTTTGCGCACGGGCTCTCCGATTCGATCGAGGGCATTACCCACTCGCTCTGCACGCTGGAGTTCGAGGACCATCGGCCGCTCTACGATTGGATTCTCGACGAACTCGCCATCTATCACCCCCAGCAGATCGAGTTTGCGCGACTGCGCCTGACCCACGTCATGATGAGCAAGCGCAAGCTGCGCGCGTTGGTGGAAGAGGGCATCGTTTCGGGTTGGGATGATCCGCGCATGCCGACGCTTTCGGCGATGCGTCGGCGCGGCTACACCCCTGAGGCTATTCTGGATCTCTGTGATCGCGTCGGCGTGGCAAAGCGCGAGGCGACCAATGAGTTCTCGCTACTCGAACACTGTCTCCGCGAGGACCTGAACCGCCGTGCCCCGCGTGTGATGGCGATACTGCGCCCGCTGCGCGTCGTGATCGAGAATTATCCCGAAGACCAGGTCGAAGAACTCGACGCGATCAACAATCCGGAGGACCCGAGTGCGGGCAAGCGCAAGGTTCCGTTTTCCCGCGTCATCTACGTCGAGCGCGAGGACTTTCGCGAGGATCCACCGCGCAAGTTCTTCCGTTTGTCACCGGGCCGAGAGGTGCGCCTGCGCTACGCCTATTTCATCACCTGCAAGGAAGTGATCAAGGACGAAAGCGGAGAGGTGATCGAGTTGCGCTGCACCTACGATCCCGAAACGCGCGGCGGCGATTCGCCCGATGGTCGCAAGGTCAAGGGAACCCTGCACTGGGTGGCCGAGGCGACGGCGCTCAACGCGGAGGTCCGGCTCTACGACCACCTCTTCAGCGCCGAGAATCCCGATGACGGTGATTTTCACGACAATCTCAACCCGAACTCGCTGGAAGTGTTGAGCGGTTCTCGCGTCGAACCAGCCCTCGCGGACGCGGCATCGGGCATCACCTATCAATTCGAGCGACAGGGATATTTCTGTATCGACAGTGCTGACTCGACGCCGGAACACCTGGTGTTCAATCGCGCCGTGACGCTGCGGGATACCTGGTCCAAAGTCCAGAAGAAGGGCTGATCCGTCAGTCCAAAGGCTCCGGGCGCATTCTGTGCGGTTTGACCGACACGCCGATGGGGCCTCGCGGTATGTACAGCGTTTCTCGCTTGCCGCTTCGCCAGATGATCACGCGCACCAGGTCGCCGACGCGCCCGCGAGTGGTGATATTGAGCAGATCCGTCTGCGTGAAGATGCTCTCCTGAGCGTAGCTCGAGATTACGTCTCCGTTGCGGATGCCGGAACGCCAACCCGGTGAGCTTTCGAGCACCCTGCGAACGGCGATGCGATTGGGTCGCCCGCTGGCGTACAGCATCCAGTCGTAACTCTCATCGCCCAGTTCCTCGCGCAGGGTGAGCAAGCGATCGGCGAGTTTCTTGGCTTCGCGTGCGTAGCGTCCGGATTGCCTCCAACCTTCACGGGCGGAGCGATTCCCGAGATTGAGCCGCTCCATCTCGAGTTCTTCGTAGTTGGAGCGGATGCCTTCGATCTCCGCTTCCCCGAGGCCCGAGCCCGCCAGAACTTCGAGATCGAGCCAGGTGATTCCGGGTCGATGAACCTGCGAAGGAGGAAGCTCGCCGGCTTCATCCCGAAGGTCCTCCAGTTCCTCGACCAACTCGTCGACGCGTTCACTCAGTCGATCGACCGCCGAGCTCAATTCTGTGCGTCTGGCGCGTTCGGAGTCGAGTTCTTCCCGCAACGCCAGTAACGCTTCATCGCGCCCCGCCCGTGGTGCGACCGACGCACTGACCGGTGGGCTGGTCGGCGTACGGGCGATCCGTTCTTCGACTCGGCGCGGGGGTTCCACATCGGTGCGGGCGCCGAAATACCAGGTCGAAGCGGCCACTCCGGCCAGGACGGTGGCGAGGGTCGCCACGGGCAGCACACCTCGTTGTAGCGTCGGCACAGATCCTCCAGATTGGATTGCCTCGCAGCCAGGGAGTATATCGTGATACGCTCCCGGCCGGCTAATCTGTCGAGCGATCGATCCCTTGGGAGGGCAATCCGATGCAATCAAGTATGCGTTTTCTGGCCGCTGGTCTGGCTTTGGTCCTGCTGGTCTCTTTTGCGACTCCGGCGCGCGCCGACGGTGTGAACAACTTCCTCGCAGGTATCATCGGTCTGATGACCTTCCCGGCCGATCCTGTCATGGATGTGATCACCCCTCCCGACGATTACGAAGATCTCCCGGCCTTTCCGGTAACCGGCCGCATCGTAGGATTTTTCCAGGGCACGCTCCTCGGCGTCTACCGGGCTCACATGGGGATTTTCGATGTCGTCATGTCCCCGCTGTGGATCTTTCCGACGATGAGTCCCGAGGCCCGCTGGGAGATCATCGAGGGCATCGAGTACGAAGAGTAGTTCCAGAAGCGGAGTTCTGGATCAGCCGAGCGAATCGAAGCTCGCGCCTGCGACCTGGCCTTCCAGAGGCCCGTCCTGCGCGCCGCCGAAGTTCTTGCGCCCGAAGAATCCGCCCACGCGATCGAGCCCGTGGATCAAAAGCGTGTAGAACAGTGGAACGCAGAAAAGCGTTCCCAGCATGCCGACCATGAGGCCGAAGCTGATTCCAACGGCGAATGGGCCGTAACTCTTCGAAGAGCCCGCCAGTCCGAAGGCCATCGGCATGAGGGCCAGCACGGTCGTGAGGGTCGTCAGGAGAATAGGGCGCACCCTGGCGGCTCCCGAGTTTTTCACGGCTTCGAGTAGAGGCATTCCCTCGGAGCGGGCTCGATTGATGAAGTCGACCATCACCAGGGAATCGTTGACCATGACACCGGCCAGTCCGATAAACGCGTACAAGAGCATCATTCCCACCGAATACCCGAATATGTGCAGTCCTACAACGATTCCCATGAAGGCGAAGGGGACTGCTGTGATCACGACGAACGGCTGCACGTAGCTGCGGAAGACGGCGGCCAGGATCATATAGACCAGCAGTAACGCGATTGGCAAAGCGGCCAGCATGTCCGCGAACGCCTTTTCCGTAGCCTCGAACTCGCCAGCGAAGGTCACGCTGACTTCGGGGTAGCGCAAGCTGATGTCGGCAAACTCGACGGAAAGCGCCGTGTTTGTCGATTCCGACGTCGCCTGCTCGTGGTCGACGTCCGCGTAGACGGTGATCGCGCGTTCGCCGTCGTGATGCGAGAGTGAAAGCGGGCTGCGACGGACCTCGAGTTCGGCGACGTCTCCAAGACGCACCAGGTAACCCGCAGGAGTGCGCACCTGAGTCTGCAGGATATCCGTTGCTCCGCGGCGATCTTCCCTGGACAGTAGAACGCGGATGTCCCGGTTCGCGTCCGAATCCTTTTCGCGGAAGCTGGAAGCGATCACGCCCTCGTTTGCGCCTCGCAAGGCCAGCGCCAGATCGCGAAACGTCAGCCCATGTCGATGTGCGCGTTCGGTATCGAGTACGAGACGAACCTCCTCGGGGCCGATCTCGAAGTTGTCTTCGATATTGAACACACCCGGAAGCGTGTGCAGATAGGCCTGCATTTCCAGGGAGATGGACTTGTTGCGCTCGTAGTCGTCACTCTGGATGCGGGCCGAAACGGGACGGCCGACGGGCGGACCGGATCTCGGGATGGGAACCCGCAGATCGACGATCCCCTCCGGATGGGCCTTCCGGTACTCCTGGAGTTTCTTCGCGATCGTCTGCAGGGCGTGTTCGGGTCGCAGTCGGTTCTCGAGTGTATCCGTCATCGTGACATAGGACATCGCGAGGTTTGCAGCTGAGTGCTGCATATCAGCTCCCGAAATGCCGCTGCCCACATAGGTCGTGTAGTTCTGGGCCACGCTGCCGAGTTCGCCGTCGAGTACATTTTTCTCGATGCTGCTGACGATCTCGTCGGTCTGCTCCAGGCTGAAAGCTCGAGGTGTCTTCAGACTCACGAAGAAGTTGTCGAACTCGGTCGGGAAGAGGTTGACCTCGAGTTGTGAAGCCGCGCCACAGGAGAACAGCCAGGAACACAGGATCAGTGTCGTGAAGGCTGCACGATGGTTCAGTACGACATCGAGTGCGCGCACATACCAGGCACGCAGATGCCCGATCCCCCGATCGACATGTAGATGCAAGCGGCTGAACGTGCGAACCATCCTGATGCTTGTCTGGACAAGGCGTCCGGCGCCGCTCGGTGCCTCGGGCATCTGTCCCGGTAGCCGCCGACTTCCGAAGTCCAGGTAGTGAGCGGGAAGGATGATCAGGCACTCGAACAGAGATGCGGCCAGGCAGATGATCACAGTCTTGGGCATGATCGAGAAGAACTCGCCCGACGTACCGGAGATCAGCAGAAGCGGAGCGAAAGCTGCGGCCGTCGTCGCGACTGCGGCGATCACCGGCCACATGACCTCTTCCGTTCCTTCCACGACAGCATCGCGCAGGTCCTGACCCGTTTCGATCCGGCGATAGATGTTCTCCAGAACGATGATTGCATCGTCGACGAGCATGCCGGAGACCAGAAGCATGCCGACCAATGTAATCGCGTTGATGGTCATGCCCATCAACGGAAAGAGGATCATCGCAAACAGGAAACTGAACGGGATCGCGATGACCGTCAGGGCCGCATTTCGGAAGCCAACGGTGAACCAGAGGATGGCCATGACAAACGCGATACCCGTCACCAGATTGCTCGCCAGCACTCCCATGCGCGATTTCACATAGCGCGAGGTGTCCAGGGTTTTGACCACGTCGATGCCCTCTGGCAGGAACTCAGTGGCCGTAGCGAGCCATTCATCGACCCGGCCGGCCATTTCGATCAGGTCCGAGTCGTTCTTCTTCGCGATGTTCAGGATCAGTGCCGGCTGGCCATTGAAGCGGCCGCGGAAGCGCCGCTTCTCGAGGTCGTCTTCGATGGTTGCCAGTTCCGATAGTCGTACAAGCGAGCCGTCCCGGTTTCTGCTCACCACCGTGCCTGCCAACTCTTCGAGGCTGGAGAAGTTCCCCGTAGCCCGCAGAGTCGTTTCACCACGATCGCCGCTGTTGAAGGTCCCGGCGGGCAGGTTCAGATTGGTGCTGTTGATTGCATCGGCGATATCGGCGACGACGAGTCCGTGACGTGCGGCGGACTCGCGGTCGACGTGCACGCGCACCTCGCGTTCGTGCTCGCCGCGGACGATCACCTTGCGAACGCCTTCGATCTTTTCCATTCGCCGGCGCACCCGATCCGCGGCTTCCAGTAGCGCCTTTTCTCCGACGTCGTCGGTGTCGGTCACGGCGATCAATACGGCGGGGGAGATCTCACTGTAGGACAGTTCGCGGAGGAAGGGTTCCTCGGTATCGTCTGGAAGGTCGCTCACGCGGTCCAGGGCGGCGCGTACGTCGTTGAGTGCGGCCTGATAGTCGCTATCGCTGAGCGTCTCATCCCATTCGATCATCACCGCAGAAACGCCCGCGCTCGACTCGCTGCTGATCTCCTTGATGCCGTCGATGCTTTCGACCTCCTTCTCGACCTCCGTGGTCACCAACTGCTCGACCTCTCGGGCAGAGGCTCCCGCCCAGGTAGTCGTGATGATCGCCATGTTGAACGATATGTCGGGATAGAAGTCGATCGGTGTGCGCAGATAGGCCAGTACACCGGCGAAGATGCAGACAAAGAACAGCAGATTGACCAGTACGACCTGCCGGACGGAGAAGCGGACGACGCTCAAGGCGTTTCCTCGATGGATACCGTGAGCCCTTCTCGAAGTCGTTCAACGGATGAACCGGCGATGCGATCCCCGGTCGAGAGTCCGGCGACGACTTCGACGAACTGGGGACGGAAGGGCACGGGGCGCAGCGATATTCGGCGCCTCTGGACGCTATGCCGACCGTCCTTCTCCACCAGTAGAAAAACGTAGTCGAGTTCGAACTCGCGCACGGTAGCCCGGCGCGGAATGCGAATGCTCGGCCGTTCAGCACCGATCTGAATTACGGCGTCGGCGAGCATTCCGGGTAGGAGTCGCTCCTGTTCATTGGCCAGGAGGATCTCGACGGGATAGCGCTGTGAAATATCGTCCGGTGCCTTGCCGATGCTCGCGATTCGGCCGTCGAAAGTCTCTCCTGGAAAGACGCCGACCTGCACCTGCACCAGATCGCCTGTGTGAAGCGCCACGACCTGTTGATCGCTCACACCTACCTCGAATTTGATTTCGCTCAGGTCCAGGATCTCGGCCACCCGGTCACCGACGCGCACGTAACTGCCGGGTTCGAGATCGAGCCAGTTCACGGTGCCCGCAAACGGCGCCGTGATGCTGCTCTTGATCATGTGTTCTCGGGCTTCGGTCAGGGCCGCCCGGGCTTCGGTCAGACTCGCAAAGCTGGCTCGCTCCTGATTCAGCGCCCGGTCCAGTTCGGAAGCACTCGCGACCTGTCGATCTGCCAGACCTCTCTGGCGTTCCAGATCGGTTTTTGCGAGTCGATGTGCGGCTCGCGCTCTCAGTACGCCCGCTTCGGCTCGGCCGACCGCAGCGCGTCGCAGGGTCGTATCGAGTTGCAGCAGAACCGCGCCCTTTTCCACGGCGCTGTGCTCGCTTGCCAGGATCTCGACCACGGCGGCTTCGACTTCCGCCGACAGGCTGACGGAGCGTTTCGCTGCGAGGACGCCGGACAGTCGTGCGATCGAATGTGTAGCCGCGTTGTCGATCAGGATCGGACGAATGGATACCGTCGGTCTGCGTACGGTCTCCGCCTGTCCCGCCCCGACCTGTTGCGACGCCTTCCGCGCTTCCGCGCGTTCACGCGCGGCGACAGCCGAGTCCGAGGTCATGAAAAGTACGACGGCCGCAACTGCGAGCACAGCTGCGATGCTGAAGACGATGACATTGGCGCCAATTCGCGAACTCACGAGTGGCCTCCAGCGCCGCGCGACAGAGTGGAACCGGACTGGCACAGACCGGTTTCGAGCAGATTCAAGATCGTGTCGAGAACGAGTTCGGCGTTTACGCGTTCGGGATCGAACATGGCGCGGTACACCAGGCCGTCGAAGACCGCCAGAAGAACGAGTGTGACTTCGTTCGCATCGAGATCCGATCGAAATGTTCCGGCTGCCTGTCCCTCTTCCAGGGTGTGAGTGAACTGCTCCTCACTCGCGCGATAGGCATTGTGGAATTCACTGAAGATTCGCTTGCGAACGGCCTCGTCGCGCGCCACCAGCGCCCAGATCTGATACGAAAGTGACTGGGCCTGGCCGCTGATCGTCGGGAAGATTTCCACGAACAGCCTGCGCAGGTGGTCGACCAGTGCGGAGTTGCTCTTGCGGTCCGCGGCTGCAAGCCGACCCACCTGCAACCGGCCCTCGGACATCGCCTGCAGGACCGCTTCCACCAGTAGCGATTCCTTGGAGCTGAAGTGGTTGTAGACCGTTCCCTTGCTGACCCGGGCGCGGCGGGCCACCTCGTCGACGGGCGCCGCGTCGAAGCCCCGCTCCGCAAATACGCTGCGAGCCGCCTCGAGGATGCGCATCCGAGCCCCCCCCTCGCGTCTGGCGGATTCTTGTTCCCGAGGGCGGGTCGTCTGTTCCATTTCGCGGTCCCTCTCAGGATTCTCCCCGAAAACACAAGTCTTTTCGAGCAGGCCAGGGGCGGGAGGGGAGTACTGACTGGTCAGTTCTCGTCCAGCCTACCACCGCCTCCTGCGGGCGGCAAACGGGCGAATGGACGCGCCGTCGCAGACGGCGGGCCCGGGGGCGAACGGACACAGAAGAGCACGAGAGGCGTTCCCGGATTCCCGGCAGATCGGCTCCAACCCGAAGGCGAAAGGGCCGTGGCGTGCGCACGAGTGTCGCCTGCAGAAGAGGCCGCTCTCCGCCGATGCCCATAGCGTGGAAGAGTCGACGAGCGACACCGGAGAAGCTGGGGAGAGCGAACGAGAAGGCCCTCGTTCCGCCTGGATCTGGCTGTGGGTGGGCGTGTTTTTCGCGTTCACGGGCGGCTTCCAGCTCTGCCTGCCGTACTTCTTCGACGCGGATACCGGTTACCACCTGGCGGTGGCGCGTCTGATCCGGGAATACGGGATCCTGCACGCCTTTCCCTGGACCCCTTATAGCTGGCTCGCAGATCACTACGCCGACAAGGAACTCGCATTTCATCTGCTACTGGTACCGCTGAGTTCGCTCCCGGCCAATGTTGCGGCACGCGCAGCCGGAACTCTGCTGGGTGCCGGACTGCTGACGGTGTTTTTCGCGATCTGTGTTCGGGAGCGCGTTCGTTTCGCCGGTCTGTGGACTCTGATCGTGCTCACCTCTTCGAGCGCGTTCATCTGGCGCTTTTCAATCGTCCGACCGCACCTGATTTCCATTTCCCTCGTGCTGATTCTCAGCTGGGCTGCGGTGCGGCGCCGTTGGGCCCTGCTGTTCGTCGTCTCTGTGTTGTATCCGCTGTGCTACACCGCCTGGCATCTGCCTCTGATACTCCTGGCGATCGTCGAAGCCGTGCGCTGGCTGGCGGAGGGCCGAATCGAGTGGCGCGTGCTCGCTCTGACGACATTAGGTCTGGCACTCGGCATTGCCTTGCATCCCAACTTCCCCGAAACGCTGGAGTTCTTTTGGGTACAGAACATCGACGTGCTCTTCGGTACGGCGTGGGCTGGTGTTTCGGGCTTCGAACTCGGTGGTGAGTTCCGTCCCTTTTCGCCCTCCGGAATGGTTCGCTACATGGCCTGGCCGGCGCTCCTGACACTGGGTGCGGCGGTCCTCGCGTGGCGGGATCGCCAACGTGATGTCCTGCCGTTGGCGATCGCGGCCATCGCTGTGGCATTCCTGGTGCTGACCCTGCGCTCTCAGCGCTTCATCGAATATCTGGCACCCTTCGCGGCATTGGCCGCGGCTCTGGCCTGGCGGCCCATCCGCTGGTCCGGACTCGCGCCGGGGTTGCTCTGCGCATCGGCCATCTACCTCGCCCTGATCGCGCCTCAGCCGATTCAGCGCATGCTGAAGCGCAGTGTGCTGTTCCCGGGCCCGGTCGCCGAAGAGCTTCAGCGGATCGTGCCTCGCGACGCACAAGTGTTTACCTGTGACTGGCACTTCACCGGAGAGATGATGCTCGCGCTACCCGAGCGACGCTTCATGGTCGCGCTCGACCCGGTGTTCTTCTGGAAGCGCGATCCGGATCTGTACACGCTCTGGTTCGATACCGTGCACACGCCGCCGCCTCGACCGGCAAGCCTGATTTTCGATTCCTTCGACGCGCGTTTTGTGGTCTGCGACCGGCGCCTGCGCTGGCTGCCCCTGCTCAAGGCCCTGGAGGAGGATCCTCGGGCGCACCGGCGTGCAATTGTGGGCTACTGGAGCGTGTACGAGATCGACGAGGTCGCTCGCCCCTCGGCTTCGCTGACCGCCGATTGACGCTCAGTCCTGCTCGTCGAGCACACTGGCCATGGGCCGCAATAGCACTGGGAACCAGTGGGGTTCGTCGTGCCCCTCGGGTGGAATGGTCTTTTCGACGGGCAGAGTGAGGACGCGTCCGTCGGTCTTGTAATCCGACTTGTGACCGGGGATGGCGGCAAGCGATTGCTCTTCGAGGAGTTCGAGGATCGCGTCGACCAGGGGCCTGGGCATGCCGCTCCAGATGATGCGATTGCCCGGAAGTGCAATCTGGGTCTCTTCGCGGGAATCACCGGCAAACTGCTTGTGCAGCGCCGCAAAGCTCACGAAGTCGTTTTCGGCAACGTAGGCGAGCACCTCGACTTTGTACTCCGCGACACTGCGCCACTGGCTCACGTCGTTCTCCCGGGTGTTTCGTCCAGAACTCCGAGAGGTCGAAGCCGTTCCCAGGCCTTTCCCACCTTGCGCAATTGACTCGGGTCGTGCAGACGGCGCCGCGCTTCCCCCCAGTCGAACCAGGCCAGGTCGGTGGACTCGTCGCTGATCACGAGCGGCTGACCGGCGGCCGCGATCAGAAGGTAGTTCACATCGAGGTGCAGGTGTTCTGGATCGCGATCTCGCGCCGGGATTCTGTGCACGTCCAGATCGAGTACCTGCATTCCGTCCGCATCGGGCATGAACGAGAAGGCCCGCATGCCGGATTCCTCACGCGCTTCCGTCAACGCGACCCGCTCGGTGTCGGGATCTCCATCGGCGTGACCTCCGAGCTGCAACCAGACACCGAGCTTGCGGTGGTGCGTGAGCAGAATTCGCGAATGATCGTGAGAGACGATCCACGCTGAAGCCGTGATGTGCCCATCGACGCAGCTGCGTTCGAAGCAGTCGGTATTTGCGCGCACGAACTGGCGCAGATGATCTGTCGCGACACGCTCTTCGGGGAACCGGCTCAGGTATCGCTGGAGAAGCTGCAGAATCGGCTCGCGGTGCATGGACCCTCCTGTCGCGGCTCGTCAGAGTCGATCGAAGACCGTCTGCAGGGCGGTCATCAGCTCGTCGAGTTCGCTCGTGTTCAGGATCAGCGGAGGTGAAAGGGCGATGCATGTTCCCGCCACGGCACGCGTGAGGATGCCCGCGTCGTGCAAGGCCTGTTGGGCGCGGGCGGTGTCTCCGGGATCTCGAGGTTCGATCGCCGCCATCATGCCGATGCCGCGCACCTCGCGAACTTTCGCATGGCCCGTAAACGACTCGCGCAGACGTCGCTGGAGTTCGGCGCCTGTCTTGGCTGCAGCGGCCACCAGGCCTTCCCGTTCCAGGATGTTCAGGTTCGCGAGTGCTGCCGCAGCGGAAGCTGGATGCCCGCTGTAGGTGAAGCCGTGCGTGAACGGTCCCATATCGGCGGGTGCGTCTCGCAGTACCTGCCAGATCGGTTCGGAGATCAGACAGGCGGACATCGGCAGGTAGCCGCTAGTCAAGCCTTTGGCCAGAGTCATGAGGTCGGGACGGATGCCGAAAGCCTCCGAGCCAAACCAGTGGCCGAGACGGCCGAAGCCGCAGATGACCTCGTCGGCGATCATCAGTACATCGTGCTCGCGCAGGACTTCCTGGATGCGCTCGAAGTAGCCCGTCGGTGGGACGATTACGCCGCCCGCACCCATGACCGGCTCGGCGATGAAGGCCGCGACACTCTCAGGTCCTTCGGCCCGGATCCGCTCGTCCAGTTCGTTCGCGAGCTGGTCCACATAATCTGATTCCGAGAGTTCTGCCTCACCCGCGCGGAAGTGCGGCGTCGAAACGTGCAGGAATCCGGGCAGGGGCAGGTCGAAGGCCCTGTGGATTGCGGGCAGTCCCGTAAGGCTTCCGGCGCCCAGAGTGACTCCGTGGTAGCCGCCGTGGCGTGAAACGATCTTCTTCTTGTCCGGCTGGCCGCGCAGATTGTTGTAGCGCCACACCAGTTTGATCTGTGAATCGTTGGCGTCGGAGCCCGAGAGCCCGAAGAATGCACGCGCCATCGGCACCGGTGAGAGTTCCAGCAGCTTCGCGGCCAGGCGCACGGAGGGTTCGTTCCCCATCGACGCGAACGAGTGGAAGAAGGGCAGGCGTCGCACCTGCTCGGCAATCGCCTCGGCGATTTCATCTCGGCCGTAGCCCACGTTCACGCACCACAGACCCGCCATGGCATCCAGGTAGCTGCGCCCCTGCGAGTCGCGCACGCGTACCCCGTCTCCTTCGACGATCAGGGTCCCGCCGCGCTCCAGATGCCCGGAGAGGTTCGTGAATGGATGCAAGAGTGAGTCGCGGTCGAGCTGATCGAGATCGGCGGGCGCTCCGGCCAAGGGCGTTCTCCTGTATCTGGTTGAGGCATTATGCATGGACGCGCTGCTTCCGCGCAGAGGTGACCGGGCAGTGCGGCCGACGGCTTGCTACCGTGGGCCGCGGCTCGATTCCGGAGGAGTCTTAGATGAAGCCTGTCGATGGAGCCCTGCTCGCGCGCCTGGCCCGAGAGCAGGGCACCCCCGTGTACGTATACGACGCGAATGTGATCCGCGAACGCATCGAAGCTCTGCGCGGATTCGACGTGATCCGGTACGCGCAGAAGGCGTGGAGCAATCTCGCCGTGTTGCGTCTGATGCGCCAGGAGGGCTTGCGGGTCGATGCCGTATCGGCTGGTGAGATCCAACGCGGGCTGCGCGCGGGCTTCAGTGGTGCGGGCGAGCCCGCTTCGATGGTCTACACCGCAGATATCTTCACGGCCGAGGCGCTCGATCTAGTGGTCGAGCACGATATTCCTGTGAACGCCGGCTCCACGGATATGCTCGAACAACTCGGTCGACGCAAACCCGGACACCGGGTATGGCTTCGTGTGAATCCGGGATTCGGTCATGGCCACAGTCGCAAGACCAATACCGGCGGCATCTGGAGCAAGCACGGAATCTGGTACGAGTACCTCGAAGAGGCTCTGCGCAGTATCGAGAAACACCGTCTGGATCTGGTCGGGCTGCATATGCACATCGGATCGGGGACCGATTTCGAGCACCTCAAGGAGGTCTGCGAGGCGATGGTCGCGCAGGTGAGTACGCTCGGTGTCGATGTTCGCTCGATCTCGGGGGGCGGCGGCCTGCCGATTCCCTACGAAGCGGGTCAGGATCTATTCGACACCGAGTCGCTGCATTCGCTCTGGAACGCGGCGCGCAAGCAGGTCGAGAAGATCGTGGCTCACGAAGTCTCGCTCGAGATTGAACCGGGACGTTTCCTGGTCGGCGAATCGGGAAAACTCCTGGCCGAGGTTCGCGCGATCAAACGCGAGGGGCCCAATCGCTTCGTCCTGGTCGATGCCGGGTTCAATAATCTGGTGCGGCCCGCCATGTACGGCAGTCGGCACGAGATTTCGTTTCTCAAGAAGTCCGGTGAAGTGGCTTCGGGCGAGACTCAACCCACGATCGTCGCTGGCCCGCTGTGCGAGTCAGGAGATGTGTTTACCCAGGACGAGGGCGGCATCGTCGTGCCCAGGGATCTTCCCGATGTGGAGGTCGGTGACTACGCCGTTTTTCACGACACGGGCGCCTATTCAGCGGTCATGGCGATGAACTACAACTCCCATCCGTTCGCACCCGAGATCCTGATCGATGGCTCGGAGGTGACGCTGATTCGCCGACGCCAGACGATCGACGATCTGATCGGGCTCGAAGAAGTCTGAGTCAGACCAGCGCCGCCGCGATCGTCGAGCAGAGCATGCCCAGGATCGCCGCGGTCAGGGCCAATGGGATCTGAGTGTTCACGTGATGCATCATGTCGCAGCCCGTGAACATGCTCGAGAGGATCGTCGTGTCGGAGATCGGTGAGCACTGGTCGCCAAAGACGGCACCTCCGAGCACGGCGCCGAAGCACACGCGCACGTACTCGGGGTCGGGATTGAGTGCCCAGGCCAGAGGCATCGCGAGCGGGAATACCACCGCATAGGTTCCCCAAGAAGTTCCCGTCGCGAACGCGATTCCCATGCAGAGCAGAGTCAGAGCGGCGGGCAGTAGTACGGGCGGGAAACCCGAGCCCACCAGTTGCACCACGTAGGCGGCCGTCCCGAGTTGCTTCGACACAGTCCCGAGTGTGACGGCCAGCCCGAGAATGATCGCGCCGATCGTCATCTTCTGGCATCCGCGCAAGAATCCGTCGAGTACCTCGGGAAGCGGCATGCCGCGTGCGCCCGCAATCAACATTGCAGACAACACCGCGCACATGAATGCCTCGTTGATCCAGCTTTCGTCGAGCAGGTAGTAGGGAATGATCGCCAGACCGAGCAGAACGCCGATGGGCACGAAGAAGTCGACGAGGCTGGCGGAATAACCGGTTGACTCGATGGTGGGTTCGGGTTCGACGACGAGCATGGGCTTGGCATCGTCGGCGTCGAGCAGTCCGTGGTTGATCGAACGTTCGCGCGCGCGTCGCATGCCGGAGCCGATCCATGGCAGGGCTCCGAGTGAAAGCAGCAGTGTCGAGGTCACCGCGAACCAGGCGTAGAAGTTGAACGGGATCGAACTCCAGAAGAAGCGCGCTCCGCTCAGGTCGTCCGGGAACAGCGGGATGGTTCCCGCAACCAGACCTGCCACGTACAGCGGCCAGGCGTTGAAGGCCGCCAGCGTTGCAACGGGAGAGGCCGTTGAGTCGACGACATAGGCCAGTTCTTCGTGGCTCACCTTGTGCTTGTCGGCGATGGGTTTGACCGTGGAGCCGGTGAGTACGGTGCTGACCGTGCCTCCCTGGTGGAAGACCACGCCCAGCAACCAGGCGGAAACCAGGGAAGTGCGCCGATCGCGAGCGAATCGGCTTCCCACTGTTTTCGCGAAATGGGCCGCTGCGCCAGTCTTTTCCCAGAGTCCGATCAAGCCTCCCAGGCTCCACAGATAGATCAAGAGGATCTGGGCGTAGTTCTTGGATCCGATCGAGGGAAAAAGAAAACTCGTGATGGGATTCGCCTTCGATGGGTCTCCGGTTTCCAGGTAGAAGACCAGACCACCGGTCAACACACCGGCGAACAGGGATGCGATGACCTGACGCGTCGCGAACGCGAGTGCGATCGTCACCGCGGCCGGGAGGAGCGAAAGAACGCTGGGTTCGAAGCCTTCGGGCATCGCCGGAGTCTACTGCGCCAGACCGGAACTCCGCCAGCAATCCCTGGCAGGCTGCGGAAAAACCCATTCCCGTCATCACGCGGCGTCTTTCATCCGCGCTCTTCATTGCTGAAACTCGCTGTAGAGCCCGTCAGAAGATCCCGGTCCAGAACGCCGGAGCCAGATCGCTACTCCAGCGCAGCGCCGCCATGCCCACGAGCAACGCGCCTTCGATGCGTGAGAGTCGCCAACCACTGCGCATGAACACCACCATGAAGGCGAACATGCCCGCCATCATGAACAGGCTCGTTTGTGCGGTATCGACGATGGTAAGCGGGTGTAGAAACGCGGCGAGCCCGAGCACACCCAGAAGATTGAAGAGACTGCTCCCGATCAAGGTCGCGGCCATGATTGCCGAGCGACCGCGACGCGCGGCCGCGATTGCGGTCGAGAGTTCCGGCAAGGACGTTCCGCCGGCGACGATCGTCACCGCGATTTCCCATTCGCTCAGCCCGATGGCCAGTGCGAGACTCGATGCCGCCTGGACCAGGAGATGAGCTCCGCCGATCACGCAGCCCAGCGCCGCGCATAGAAAGAAGAAGTCGATCCCGCGTCCCGGGTCCACCTGGAAATCCTCTTCCATCTCCTCCGCTGGCTCTTCCTCGTGGCGCATCAGGTACACCAGGTAGGTCACCAACAGCGTGACCATGAGCATGCCTTCTCCCCGAGAGAGCGTGCTGTCGTACAGGAGGAAGAGTACGAGGACGGACCCCAGAAGCAGAATGCTCCCATCGCGCAGGACCAGGTAGCGTGTCGTGGGGATGGCTCGTGCGGCGGCACAACCGCCCAGGATGAAGCCGATGTTGAAGATGTTGGAGCCGACGACGTTGCCAACGGAGATGTCGTGATGCCCGCTGAGTGCAGTGATCAGCGTGACTACGATCTCCGGTGCCGAGGTGCCCAGCGCGACGACGGTCAGCCCGATCACGACATCGGAGACATCGAGGCGGCGCGCGATGCGCAGAGCCGAAAGGACAACCCAGTCCCCGCCTTTCCACAGAAGGGAGACCGAGATCAGGACGAGTCCGATGTCTGTGAGAACACCCGAACTCATGCAGATCGAGTCACTTTCGCGCCCGGCGGGCCTTCTCGATGGCCGCGGCAACGTGCTCGGGTGCGTAGCGTTCCTTGTTGCGTTCGCCGAATTCGCGCAGGCGGTCGCGCAGTTCTGAGTTCGCAACCGCGAGGATCCGTGCGGCGAGTAATGCGGCGTTCTTCGCTCCGTCGATCGCAACGACGGCCGCGGGAGTTCCCGGGGGAAGTTGTAGCGAAGCCAGGGTTGCGTCGATTCCGTTGAGCGGTCCGACCGCACGCGGCACGGCTATGACCGGCAGAAGGGAGTGGGCCGCTGCAACGCCTGCCAGTTGGGCGGATAACCCGGCAAAGGCGATCAATACCTGGAAGCCGTTCTTCTGCGCGTTCTCGGCGCAAGCTGCAGTTTTAGCCGGTGTTCGATGGGCGGACAGCACGCGGATATCGCACGGGATGTCGAGTTCTCGCAGCGTATCTTCGCAGTCCAGAACCAGATCGAGATCGCTCGGGCTACCGGCCAGCAACAAGACGACTGGATCGGAGAATCCGCTTGTACTCATGAGGGCTCGAGTTCCTTCAGTTGGCGTGATCAGCGGACCTGATCAGCGGGCGTGATCGGTTGGTTTGGGCAGGACGACGATCAAGATCGCACTGCCGACGATTGCGCTGGCCAGTGATCCGACGAGGATGCCGATTTTTGAAGCATCGAGCATGTCTCCGTCAAGTGCCAGGCCTGCGATGAACAGGGCCATCGTGAAGCCGATGCCCCCGAGAAAGCCGCCACCGATCACGCCGCTCCAGCCCAGACCCGAGGGCAGGCGGGCCACTCCCAGGCGTACCGCGACAAAGCTGGTCAGGAAGATGCCGATGGGTTTGCCGAGCAGCAGGCCCGCGATCACGGCCAGCCCGATCGGGTTGGAGAAACCCGAAGAGTCCAGATGAACGCCCGCATTCGCGAAGGCGAAAACCGGCATGATCGCGAAGCTCACCCACGGGTGTAACAGGCTCTCGAGCCGTTCCAGGGGCGGGATGGTCTCCCGCGCGGCCACCGCCATCTGGCGCAGCATATCGTGCCGTTGCGTCGATCCGTTCGAATCGTTGCCGCGAATGAGGCCCGCTGTCTTGCGCACCGCGTCGCCGAATAGACCGTCGTCGATCCAAGGGCGTCCGGGGGTGATCAGGCCGAGGACTACTCCTGAAACCGTAGCGTGTATGCCCGACATCATGAACGAGTACCAGATGGCGATGCCCACGACGATGTAGACGGCCACGCTGCGAATGCCGATGCGATTGAAGAAGACGCACACCAAGAAACCCGCGCAACCGATGAAGAGCGATCTGAGGTCCAGGCCCTCGGTGTAGCCGATTGCAATCACGATGATCGCTCCGATGTCATCGACGATCGCGAGTGAGAGCAACATGATGCGCAGGCCGTGAGGGATGCGCGGGCCGAGAACGGCCATGCATCCGACGACGAACGCGATGTCGGTCGCCATCGGAATTCCCCAGCCCCGTGCTGCCGGTCCGCTTCCCTGAAGGAGCAGATAGATCCCGGCGGGGGCCACCATGCCGCCTATTGCGGCGGCGAGCGGAAGCGCCGCTTTCTTGGGGTCACGCAATTCCCCGAAGACGAACTCGCGCTTGATCTCCAGGCCGACGACGAAAAAGAAGATCGTCATCAGTCCGTCGTTGATCCAATGGTGCAAGCTGTAGTTCAGGGCGAAGGATCCGATCGAGATGCCGATCGGGGTCTCGAGCAGATGGTGGAAATCACCTGCGATCGGGGAGTTTGCGAGGATCAGTGCGGCGATCGTGAACAGGATCAACACGGCACCACTGGCTGCCTCGATATGCAGAAAGCGGTTCAGCGGTCGTGTGATGGCATCGACCGGAACGCTCGGCATCGGAGGAAGCGGAGGTGGCTTTGAGGTCGTGTCCGACATTGCTCTCACCCGAGACTTGGTATGGCCAGAGCGTGTACCCTATCTCAGGGCCACGGCAAGCGGTTCGGCTAGACGCGAATCCATGCGTGACGCTGGCGCCCTTTCCCGACACGAGCGCCAGTTCGCCGCGGCTTGCTGGGATAGCTGCGATTCAAGGTACTAGGGCTTGGGACGTCCGCCCAGCGGTTCCCTGTACGTGATGAAGCCGTGTGTGGGGTCATAGGGGGAGATGCCGCATTGCACGCGGTCTCCGGTGATGACGCGGATGTGGAAGCGTCGCATACGGCCCGAGAGTTGGGCCGTGATCACGTGCTCGTTGTCGAGCTTTATCTGGTAGCGCCCACCGCCGAGAATCTTCTCGACCTGGCCGCTAACGGTCACGAGGTCCTTTTTTGCCATTCAGTCTCCCGTTCAGGGCTGGTGTTTCGCGCGGGCGGCATTATAGCCATGCGGAGACTGGGGAACAGGGCTGCGGGCAGATATCCGCGCTAGGGAACCTCTGCACAGGGAGGCTGCGGCTGCGAAGCGCGATGCATCCGCCTGCGCTGCGTCGCGCGACCCTCTGCAGATCTACGGATCTGCGATCGGATCACGCTGCTTGCTCAGGCGGCGACTCCCGCTTCTCG
>JAAELY010000357.1 GCA_024226335.1 bacterium | reverse complement strand
TTCCGCTCGGCCCTGTGCTGGGACGTGTTCGCGATCTCGACCTATTTCCTGATCTCGCTCGGTTTCTGGTACATCGGCTTGATCCCGGACCTGGCGACCCTGCGCGACCGTGCGAAGTCGCGGATCAAGCGCTTCCTGTGCCGCTTCTTCTCCCTCGGCTGGGACGGGTCCATGCGCACCTGGAACCGCTACGAGACGGTCTACCTGCTGCTCGCCGGCCTGGCGACGCCGCTGGTCTTCTCGGTGCACACCATTGTCAGCATGGACTTCGCGACCTCGCTCATTCCGGGGTGGCACACGACGGTCTTCCCACCCTACTTCGTGTCGGGGGCCATCTTCTCCGGCTTGGCGATGGTGCTCACCCTGATGTTGATCGCGCGTAAGACCATGCACCTCGAGGACTACATCACGCCGCGTCACGTGGGAGCGATGTGCAAGCTGATCATCGCCACCGGCGGCATCGTCGCCACCGCCTACGCCACCGAGTTCTTCATCGCCTGGTACTCGGGCAACGAATTCGAGCACTTCGTCTTCATGAACCGCGCCCTGGGACCCTACGCCTGGGCCTACTGGACCATGGTCTCGTGCAACGTCCTGGTGCCTCAGTTCTTCTGGTTCAGCAAGATCCGCAAGAATCTCATGGTGGTCTGGATCCTCTCGATCTTCATCAACATCGGAATGTGGTTCGAGCGTTTCGTGATCATCGTCACCTCGCTCCACCGTGACTTCTTGCCTTCGAGCTGGAGCTACTACGTGCCGACGAAGATCGAGATCGCCACCTTGCTCGGCAGCTTCGGCCTTTTCTTCACACTCTTCCTGCTCTTCTGCCGCTTCCTGCCGGTGATCGCGAT
>JAAELY010000356.1 GCA_024226335.1 bacterium | reverse complement strand
CTGCGAAGCGCGATGCATCCGCCTGCGCTGCGTCGCGCGAACCTCTGCAGATCTACGGATCTGCGATCGGATCACGCTTCTTGCTCAGGCGGCGACTCCCGCTTCTCGCTCGATTCCTCCCTGTGCAGAGATTCCCTAGCGTCCTGTTCCATAGGTTCGCTAGAAGAGCGTGTAGACGAAATCGTCTCTCGAGCCCTGCCCGGCCAGAAGCAAGAGCGCAAAGGCGATCAGCAGAGTCGCCAGCGGCAAGAGCCAGTACTTCTTGCGCACCTTCAAGAACGCCCAGAGACCCATTGGAACAATCACTCCTCTACGGTGGATCGTAGCGCTACATTGGCCGTAGAAAAGGAGCGAATCCGATGCCCGATGCGGCCCCGAAGCCGGGCTCCAATATCGTGTCCCCGCCGAGACGCTCGTTCATCGAGTTCAAGGAGGTGGGGCCTCTACTTCCAGGAGTCCTGCTGGGCGATCCCCGTGCCTATCGCCGGATTCTGGGTGCGCGCCGCGGTGGGCGTTTCGGACTGCTTCTAGGAAGCCTCTCACTACTGGCTGCTGCCGGTCTAAGCACCACATCTGCACTGGCGCTCTTCGCACACATCGCGGCGGGCGTACTGATCAGCCTGAGTGGAGTGAGCCGACTGGGTATTCGTGAACATCAGCGACTGTCGCTTTGGAGCGCGACGCCGCCTCTTTGCCTGGTCGTGTTCTTCCAGCTCGCCGGCATGCTCGACGACGTCGCTCTATGGCCCACATTGATCGCGGTCCTCGCGGGTCAGGGAATTCTGCTTCGCGGACTCGGTCCCGAAGTCTGACCCTGGACGTCTAGTCGTGGGCGGAATCCGCGGGGGCTGCGGGCGGTTGCTGCAGCTTCAGGATCTCTGGCACCGCTTCGCCGGGGCGGGCGTAGTTGTAGCCGCGCGTGTTCAGCAGGATCGCCTTGCCGTCGCCGAGCTCTGGCAGGGAGATCTTTCGCACTCTCTGTTCGGGCGGAGTCGGCCGACAGACCTTCGCGTCAGCCTCGCTCCCGACGGTCCCCGTTTCGAGGCTCACGGGCAGCGGACTCGCGTCGGCTGCTGGGAGTTGTGCCGTGGAATTGGCAGCGCTTTGAAGTCCCACGCCTCCGGTGCTGAGCAGGACCGAAATGATGACGGCCATGTACGTGAGGTTGCGCATCTGGGTAATCCTCCCTACGCACCTCATCGGGTGTGCGCTTCTGCGACTTGAGCGCCAGACAGACTGCGCATAGGCTGCGCATTCGATGATTCAACACATCTCACGCCAGGTGATCGCGTGTCGACGCTGCCCTCGACTCGTCGCGTTCACAGACGGCCTGCGACATGACTACCCCGATTACTGGAACAAGCCGGTTCCGAGCTTTGGCGATCGCGACGCCTGGCTTGGGATCGTCGGACTGGCCCCCGGCCTGCACGGTGCCAATCGCTCGGGACGACCCTTTTTCATGGACGCCTCGGGCAAGTGGTTGTATGGGGAGCTGGAACGACGGAAATCCTGGGACGGCGAACACCTCGACGGCGCATTCATCCTGAACGCGGTCAAATGCGTTCCGCCGCAGAACCGTCCGACTGGACCCGAACAGGAGGAGTGTCGGGTCTGGCTCGATCGCGAGTTCGAGGCCTTGAAGAAGCTGCGTGTAGTGCTGGCCCTGGGCGGAATCGCACATCGCGCGGTACTGCGCAGCTGGGGCATGAGCCCGCTCTCGGCCTACCCGTTCGCGCACGGCGCTCACTACGAGATCGAGGGCCGACCGACGCTATTGACGAGCTATCACCCCTCGCGCCAGAACACGAACACGGGACGGCTGACGCTCCCGATGTGGCGCGCGATCTTCGAGCGCGCGACCCGGCTCAGGAACCGGAAGCGTCCGCGGTAGCCGGGCGCAACTCTTCGAGCAGGGGGCCGGCCACGAGAAACGCCCAGATGATGATGGGGAGCATTCCTCCGGCGGCGGTCCTGTGGAGGCCGCGCATGCTCATGATGATGCCCGGAAAGGGCCCATCCGAATCGGGAAGATTGCTTGCGGAGAAAGCGGCAACCTCCCAGCCCTGCAGATCGCTCATCAACATGGCCGTGCACAGGCCAAAGGTGAGTACACCCCCGAGTCCGAGCGCGATCAGTCTGCGACGCAGCGGAAGTCCCGGTGTTCCGAGTGCCAGGCCGAAGAAGAGCACCAGAATGAACGCGTGTTTGTGGTAACCGCGGGAAATCGTGTGGTGAGTTCCGGCGATCTTGATGTCGTAGACATACACCGCTCCGCGTTCGGGGATCTCGAGGCGAAGCGTGCGTTCTTCTCCGTCGGCGTCGAATAGATTGAAGCTGATGTTCACCAGGGATACGGATGCACCTTCGACCCAGGCGTAGGCCGTCGTCACGTAGCAGAACCAGACCAGGGCGCCGTAGACCAGGCTGAAACGCAGCAAGAGCCAGAGTGTGTTTCTAGCCCGCATTTTTCCCGGATCGTGTCGTGAGAGCGCGGAAGATACCGTCGCAATCGCGGCCAGATGGGGTTTGCGAGCTAAACATCGCCTTCCGCTGAAACAACTTCGGGCTGGGCGACGGTCTGGATCCAGTAGAGCAAAGTGCCCAGACACACCAGAGTGATGAACGCGGGCCAGATGTAGAGATGCGTCAGATCGAACATCTCGGTCGAGCTATTGATGAAGTAGCAGAGCGTGAGCACGCGCAGGAAATTCACGACGAGGACCACGGCGAAGCTCAGCAATACACCTCTGACTCGCGCCCCCCAGCTGGCAGGAAATACCAGCACCGCGGACGCCAGGAACACCGCTACGTCGATCCCGGTACATGAGTTGACGATCTGCACGGCACTCGAGGAGAGAAATACCCGCTCCCCACTGACGCGCGCCGCAAAACCCAAGGCGTTGAGAACCCAACCGGCGCCGGCGGCGATGGCGTGACGCGCATACGAGAGGATCTCGCGGTCCACATATTCGACCACGAGCAGATTCGACACACCCACGACCAGGGCAATGTACAAGGCCGAACGCAGGAGTATCGGCCGGTTTTCAGCGAAAAACGCGCGTTGCGTCATACCCGTTCTTATACCATCTGGGAATGTCCCCAGAAACTCGGAAGCCCCAGGAATTCCTTCTGGCCGGACTTCCCGCTCGTATGCTAGCGACCCGGTGAGATATGCGGGCTAGATTCGGCAGATGATCGAGGGCCAGCTTCCCAGACTTAAAACCGCCATTCCGGGTCCACGCTCGGGCGCGTTGGCCGAGCGCCTGGCACGCGTCGAGTGCCCGGAAGTCACCCTCCTGACGGTCGCTCCCGTGTTCTGGCAGCAATCCAGCGGCGCAAACGTCTACGACGTGGATGGCAACCGGCTCGTCGATCTGCTCGGCGGTTTTGGCGCCTCTTCACTGGGGCACGCGCACAAGGAAGTGGTCGAGGCGATCGCTCAACAGGCCGCGCAGATGCCCAACGTCCTGGGCGACGTGTTTCCCGCCGCCCTGAAAGTCGATCTGCTCGAAGCCGTAGAGCGCACGCTACCGGGCGACCTCGGTTGCGCAATCCTCTCCGCGAACGGCTCGGACGCAGTCGAGTCCGCGCTCAAGACCGCCTTGATGGTCACGGGCAAGCCCGGTGTGATCGCTTTCGAAGGTGCCTATCACGGGCTGGGTCTGGGTGCCCTCGACGTCACCCACCGCTCGATCTTTCGCGAAGCCTTTACGGGTCGACTCCCGGAACGCACTCACTTCGTTCCCTACGGTGATCCGGATGCCGTGCGCGCGGTACTGCGCGACTTCGAAGTCGGTGCGATTCTGTTCGAGCCGATACAGGGACGCGGCGGCGTGGTGGTTCCGCCGGCTGGATTCGTTTCTGCGCTGCGCGAACTCGCCGACGAGAGCGGCGTCCTTCTGATTGCCGACGAGGTGTACACGGGTTTTGGGCGCACGGGGCGCTGGCTGGCTTGCGAACACGAAAGCGTCCTGCCGGATGTCGTCACGTTGGGCAAGGGCATTGGTGGGGGCTTCCCGATATCGCTGTGCGCGGGGCGACCCGACGTCATGCGACGCTGGCCTGCCTCCACAGGCGAGGCACTCCACACCAGCACGCATCTGGGCAACCCCATGGGCTGCGCCGCCGCACTCGCCGTACTGCGCGTGATGGAGCGCGAAGATCTCCCGGCCCGTGCAGCTCGGGTGGGCGAGAGCACGTTGAAGCGAATGCGCGAGCGGCTCGCGTGCTGCGCTGGTGTGCGTGACGTGCGCGGGCGTGGTCTCATGCTGGGGATCGAACTCGACTCCAGCGAAGAAGCGGAACGAGTCGTGGGCACGATGTTGAGCGAGGGCTGGATTCTGCTGCCGGAAGGACCGGAGGCAAACGTCTTGTCGCTGACCCCCGCGCTGACGATTTCCGAAGAACTACTGGCCGCAGCGACCGATCGCATCGCCGAGCTTCTGCGTTGAAACGCGGGGAGATCGAACACGAGATCCTCGAATGGATGGGCGAAGGCGTCGATTCAGAATGCGACGACGCGCGCTTCGAACGACTGGCCCTCGCCCTGTTTTCCCATCAATACGAGCACGGCGAAGCCTATCGTCGTTTCTGCGATGCTTTTGATCGCCCGCCCTCACGCGTGGCCCGATGGCAGGAGATCCCCGCCGTTCCGACGGGCGCATTCAAGGAAGCGCGACTCGCCTGCTTCCCCGCGTCCGAGACACAGCGCGTATTCCACACCAGTGGAAGTTCGAACGAAGCACGCGGCCGCCTGGAACTCGATACGCTCGAACTCTACGAAGCTTCCCTTCTCGCGTCTTTTGGCGCCTTCGTCTGCCCGGATCCGCAACCGATCCGTTTTCTGGTACTCGCACCTTCCGCAACCGACGCCTCGGACTCCTCGCTCTCCTATATGTTCGAATGCGCGGCCGAGAAATTTTCGGGCGGATATTCGCACTTCTACGTTCAGCCCAGCAGCGAGGGCCTGCACTGGGAACGCGACTCGTTGCTCGACGATCTTTTCACACTAAAAGACCCCTGCCTGCTGGCGGGCACGGCTTTTGCCTTCGTCCACTTGATGGATGCACTCACCGAACGCAGCGCGAAACTCGAACTTCCCGCGGGAACGCGTGTGATGGAAACTGGCGGATTCAAGGGACGTTCGCGCGAACTCACGCGCCAGGAACTCCACGGTGGTATCTCGGAATGCCTCGGCGTCCCACCAGAGCGAATTCTCAACCAGTACGGAATGTGCGAGCTGGGCAGCCAGTTCTACGAACCTAGCTTGCGAATCGGCCGCGCGACCACGCTCAAGAGAATTCCACCCTGGGTGCGCACGCGCGCAGTCGACCCGGCGACACTCGTCGAAGTGAAACCCGGTGAGCACGGCGTGCTGCAGCACTTCGACCTGGCGAATACCGGATCGGTATTGGCCGTACTGACCTCCGACGAGGGACGCATCGCCGACGGAGATCTCGAGATCATCGGCCGGGTCGCAGGTGCCGAGGCCCGGGGTTGTTCGATCGCAGCCGACGTGTTGTTCGAAAACCGGTCGTGAGTTCTTTCGATGCACTGCGCCAGGCACCCCGCTCGCTGACACCGGAGCGCACCGCAAGCGCACTGGATCGCGCACTTCGAGCCTGGGAAGCCAGTGATTCCATCTGGTGCGCGCGCCTGGCACAGGAGCACAGCCTCTACTCAAACGAAGTCATCCGGACGGGGATTCTCAGGGGTGTCGAGAACTGGACCCGCGAGGCCTTGCTGGAACTACACGCTCGCGAGGTTTCCGCATCCTCCCGGATTCCGGAACTAACGGCCGTTTGCCTGGCCGGATCGATTCCCACAGCGAGTTTTCTGGGCTTGTTGCTGCCCTTGCTCGCCGGTTCTTCGGTCTACGCAAAGGCAGCTTCGGCCGATCCGGTCAGCCCTCGCTTGTTTGCCGAATCACTTCGAGAAGCCGACCCCGCACTCGGAGCCTGCATCGAGGTTGGAGACGACGCTTCGCTGCTGACGGAAGCAGACGCGATCATCGCCTACGGAAGCGACGAGACGATCCGCGAACTGCGCCGTAAAGCACTCCCGGGACAGGTGTTCGTCGGCTATGGACACAAGGTCTCCCTCGCGAGTATCGGACCCGAGGCCGACCTGGCACGCGCGGCCCGCGACCTGGCTCTCGACGTCGCACTCTGGGATGGTCGCGGATGCCTTTCACCCGCATGGGCGCTGGTAGACGAATCGACTCCCGGACGCACCCGAGCCTTCTCTCTCGCCCTGGCAGAGGAACTCGCTCGGATGGCCGAGGAATTGCCGCGGGGTCCGTTGAGTATGGCGGAAGAGATGCGGGTGCACGAACTTCGCGCCAGCGCCGCTACACGCGCGGGTGTCCGGGTAGAGATGTCCAAAGACTCGACGGACTGGACCGTCCTGGTCGAAACAAGCGCGCAGCAACCGGCTCCGGGGGTTCACCGTCTGCTTCCGGTCATTCCCGTGGAAGGCCTGCAGGGCTTGTCGAACTGGTGCGCGCGGCTCACACCGCATCTATCCTCGCTCGGCCAGAGCGGCTGGGGCGATCGCGAACCCGAGTTGCTGGACCGCGCACGGGATTTCGGTATCTCGCGGGTCTGCTCCCTGGGGCATCTGCAACTGCCTCGACTCGACTGGCAACACGACGGCATGGATCCGATTCGCCCACTACTGGGTGTGATTGCCGGGTAGGTTGACGTCAGCACCGGAAGCAATCGAGGTCAGGTCCGTACGCGAGGAGGGTGTTTTCGCTAGCCTCGGGCATGACGATCCACCGCGGCTTGATTCTCGCACAAGCATCGACGCCTGCGACCAGGCGCGCCAGCGCGGCCGCCCGAGACGTTCTCGTCAGTCGCACAAACGTCCGGTTTCCCGCGCCCTTCTGGCTCGCGCGAAACGCGTGAAAGGCCCGCCCGGACACATCCGGAACCAGGACACGAGCGGCCAGGAGCGCACCGCGTCGAGCCACCGGCACCGTTCAAGTTGAGGTCTTCTGGGCCGATTCATCCAGAGAGCGTATGGGTCGGGAAAAGCCGGAGAAGTGACGGTGGCTTCGGCTGGCTCGATGCAAGTCCGCTCTTGGACGACGCGCTGCATTCTGCCCCTCCCGCTCGCCAATAGCCGATCTCGGATGCGAAGCGATCGCTGCGCGACCGAGCGAGCAGACGGGAGACATCAAGCGGAATGACCCAACATCGCATTCTCGTCACCGGCGCCGCCGGTTACATCGGTTCCGTCCTCTGTCCGCAGCTGCTGCGCGCCGGCCACCGCGTCACCGCCTTCGACGGCCTCTTCTTTGGGCGAGAGTCGATCGGAAAACTGACCGAGCAGCCGGAGTTCGAACTCATCCAGGGCGATATTCGAGAACGCGCCGCCCTCGAACGAGTCTTCGGCCGCAACAAATTTGATCGTGTGATCCATCTGGCGGCGGTGAGCAATGATCCGAGTTCAGAGCTCGATGCCGACATCACGCGCAGTGTCAATCTCGACGGCACGCGAAACGTCATGGAGCTTGCACGGCAGGGCGGCGTCGGGCGATTCCTCTATGCGTCGTCCGCAAGCGTGTACGGACTACGCGACGATGACAAGGTCACAGAGGACCTCGAACTCCAGCCGCTAACGCTCTACGCCCGGTACAAGGGCGAAGGCGAGGAGATCCTCGACAGCCTGATCAGCGACGACTTCGAAGGGGTTGCGGTCCGCTCCGCCACCGTCTGCGGCATGTCGCCGCGCCTGCGCCTCGACCTCACCGTCAACATCCTGACCGACCAGGCGATCCGCAAGAGGAAGATCACCGTATTCGGCGGCACGCAGACGCGGCCCAACGTCCACGTCGGCGATCTCGTCGACTTCTACACACTGCTCCTCGATGCACCCGACGTGAATGGTGAGGCATTCAACGTCTCGCATAGCAACGCGACCGTTCAGCAGATCGCCGAAATCGTACGAGATGAGATCGATCCCTCGATTCTAATCGAGGCGATCCGGTCCGACGACAACCGGTCCTATCGGCTCGACGCCAGCAAGGCGACGAGGCAGCTGGACTGGAAGCCCACGCGCGGCATCGTCGACGCGGTGCGCGATCTCGCCGAGGCATTTGCCGCCGGTGCGATCGCGGACCCGGAGTCCTCACGCTACCGCAACGTCGCCCTGATGTCGGAGAACCTCGAATTCTGGAAGCACTTCGCGTGAGCGACAGCCGCGAGCCGATTCCCTTCGTGGATCTCCCTGGGCGGAACTCTGCCGTGATCGACGAAGCAATGCTCCGGGTGCGGCGCGTGGTCGAACACGGGCAGTACATCCTGGGTCCTGAAGTCGCAGAACTCGAGTCGAGCCTGGCCGAGTATCTCGGCGTGGCTCACGTGATCGGCGTGAATTCGGGAACGGATGCGCTTGTGCTCGCTTTGAGCACCCACCGAATCGGTCCTGGCGACGAGGTCATCACTCCGTCCCACACGTTCCTGGCAACCACGGCTGCAATCTGTGCGCGCGGCGCGACCCCCGTGTTTGCCGACGTCGACCCGCGCACCATGGTGATCTGCGCGAAGAGCGTCGAGGAGCGCATCACCTCGCGCACCCGCGCCCTCCTTCCTGTCCACCTCAATGGCTTTCCCTGCGACATGCCGGCTCTCCAGGCGATCGCCGAAACTCACGGGCTTGCGCTGATCGAGGACGCGGCCCAGGCGCTGGGAGCGACCCGCGACGGACGCAAGACGGGAAGCTGGGGCATGGGTTGCTTTTCGCTGCACCCGCTCAAGGTTCTGGGTGCTTGCGGCGACGCCGGCTTCATCGCGACGAACGATGAAGCCCACGCGGAACGCCTCCGACAGCTCCACAACATCGGCCTGCGAAACCGCGACGAAGCCGCACAGCTCGGGGTCAACAGTCGTCTCGATACGCTACAGGCCGCCATTCTCCTCGCGAAGCTCCCGCACGTCGAGTCGTGGATCGAGGCGCGCGACGAACACGCTCGCGCTTATCGTGCCGCGCTCGGCGAGTACGTGACTCTCCCACCCGAAGAGCCGGGCGTCCGCTCGGTCCATTGCCCCTTCGTGATCCAGATAGAAGAGGGCCGGGATCGAATCCGCAAGAGCCTCCTGGATCAGGGGATCGACACAAAGGTCCACTATCCGATTCCGGCCCATCGCCAGGAGCCCTTCCGCTCGTTTCACAAACACCCGCTCCCGACGACCGAAAGACTCGTGGAGACAATTCTGAGTCTGCCATCGACTCCCGAGCTCAGTGCAAAGCAGCGAGACCGGATCATCGAACGACTCGAGAGCGAACTCGCCTGATATGCATCCGAAGGTCCTTTCGAAGGAAGCCTTGCTCGCGACGCGCGAGGCTCTGCGCCAGGTCGGCAAGACCCTGGTGCAGTGCCACGGCTGCTTCGACATCGTTCATCCCGGACACATCCGCTACCTGGCCTACGCGAAGGCCCAGGGCGACGTCCTGCTCGTCTCGGTGAGCAGCGACCAGCACGTGAACAAGGGCTACGACCGTCCCTTTATCAACGAGAATCTGCGTGCCGAGAACCTCGCCGTCCTCGAGTTCGTGGACTACGTCTTCGTCGACGATCACGATTGGGCGGGTCCGCTTCTGACCGACATCCAGCCCGACGTCTACATCAAGGGCAAGGAATACGAGACCAATGAAGACGCGCGTTTCCTGCGCGAGCGCCACATCGTCGAAGGGTACGGCGGGAGCGTCGTCTTCAGTTCTGGCGACGTGGTCTATTCCTCCAGCCACATCATCGACCGCTTCCGGGACCGGTTCTCCGAACGGGCGCAGCGTCTCGACTTCTTCTGCTCGAGCAACGGGATCACACTCTCCAGCATCAACGAGGCCATGGGATCGTTCTGGGACAAGCGGTTCCTCGTGGTCGGCGATCCGATCGTCGACGTCTATACCCATTGCGGAACCGCGGACGTCGCCGAAGAGGCGCCCGTCATCTCGGTCACGCCGCTCTCCGAAGAGAGCTATCTCGGCGGCGCCGGGCTCGTCGCCCTCCAGCTCGCACAGTTCGGCGCCGAATCGACCTTTCTCTCCACGCGTCCGGAAGGCGAGCCATTGTGCGACTCCTTCGACCAGTTACTCGAACTGGGCGGCGTCGGATCGGAGTTCATCTCCACGCCGCGGCGTTCGATCTGCCAGAAACAGCGCATGCTGGTCGGTGGCCAGAAGGTCCTCAAGATCAATCGCGGTCAACACGCGCCGCTCTCCGGCCAGGAACAGCGCGACTTCATGGAACGTTTCGAGGAGCTCAGTCGGGACGTCGATGGCGTGGTCCTGCTTGATTTCGGCTATGGAATGTTCGGGGAAGAGCTGATTCGCGACATCAACGAGTTCGTCCTGAAACGCGAGCTCCGTTTTTACGTGGATGTCAGTCAGCGAGGCAGCAGCAATCTGCTCAAGTACAAGCGTGCACGACTCACTACCCCGACGGAGCAGGAACTGCGTTTCGCCCTCGGCGATCGGGAGAGCGGGCTTTCGAATCTCGCGTCCCGCTACCTGGCCGCAACCGAGACAGAACAGTTGTTGCTGACCATGGGCGACCGTGGCGCGATCCGCTTCTATCCGAACCCGCAGGGTGGCAACCGGCTCGCTACAGAGTATCTGCCCGCACTCGCCGACAACGCGATCGATGGAATTGGTGCGGGGGACGTCTTCCTGGCCGGCAGCGCGCTCTGCGATGTTTCCGGCCTGGACAAGAACCTCGCGCTCTACTTCTCGAGCTGCCTTTCCGCACTCCAGATCAGCCGATTGGGCAACTCGCCCTCGAGCGCGGTGGACCTGCAGACCTTCATGCTCCACCGACCGGAGCTTCAGGAATCGTGATGAAGCGTTTCTCGCGCCACGCCTTGATCCTCATCCAGGGACTGATCTCGGCCGGATTCATCTACTTCCTCCTGCGCAAAACGAATCTCGACCAGGTCGGATCGCATCTCGCAGCAGCGAGCGTTCCGCTCCTCACGCTCGCCCTGGTTGCAAAGTTCTGCGGCTTCAGCATGATGGCTATTCGTCTTCAGCGCTTCGCCGACGCCTCGGGCAGCTTCTCGCTCGGCGAATCCTATCGCGCGCAGTCGATCGCGTTCGTCGGGAACAATGTCCTGCCCTTCCGTCTGGGCGAAGCACTCAAGGTCGGCTTCATGGCGAATTGCGGCCTGAGTTCGATCTCGACGTGTGTCGGCATCGCCGGGACCGAGCGGATCCTCGACTCGTTCTTTCTGGTGCTGCTCATCGGCGCCTCGGCGTTGCTCTTTTCGGACCTGATTCCGAACAATGGTGGGCTCTACCTATTCAGCGGCGTCGCCTCTACGGGGTTCGTCGTCCTCTTTCTCACCGCGCGTTTTCCCGACCGTTTCGGGGCTCTCGTCGCTCGAACGACCCGCGTGTGCGGAGAGGGTCCCTCCCGGATCCTAACCGATCACGCGTCGCAGTTCGCACGCGGCGTGAGCGCTCTCGCGTCTGGACGCGTATTCCTCGAACTGGTCGCGCTCACCGCGGGCTACTGGTTCTTCTCGACCCTCTCGCTTTGCGTTCTGATCCTCGCCTGTGGGATCGAGGTGCCCTGGTATGCGCCGATCGGTGTGCTCGTCTTCGTTTCACTATCGACGGTGATCCCGTCGGCACCCGGATTCGTCGGTACGTATCACTACTTCGCCGCTCTCGCGCTCAGCCTCTTCGGTGTCGGCGCGGACGTTGCGGCCTCATTCGCGATCGTCTCCCACGCGGTCGCCATCATCCCGTTCACCATCCTCCTGTCGCCGCTCGTCGCGAAGGACATCGTCGCGCTCCGCCGTGGCGGCGTCTCGGGGGGCGGCAGTTCCGCTGCAAGGATGGACACATCCATGGCCGAGGTCAGCGACGGGACGGTATGACAGATTGGGGTTTTCGGCTGGGCCTCTAGGGAACCTCTGCACAGGGAGGCTGCGGCTGCGAAGCGCGATGCATCCGCCTGCGCTGCGTCGCGCGACCCCCTGCAGATCTACGGATCTGCGATCGGACCACGCTTCTTGCTCAGGCGGCGACTCCCGCTTCTCGCTCGAATCCTCCCTGTGCAGAGATTCCCTAGAAGCTGGAACTGATCTCGTCGAGATCTCTTCCACCCGCGTCCGCGAGATCCGCCGCGACGACCTGATCGCGATACCTGCAGACGCTCCGATATCCCATGTAGACGTCGCGAATTGCCTTGAGGATCGACGTGGGCTGGATGGCCTTGCTTGCGCCGAGCGATCGACCTCGCGCGGTGAACGGAGCCTCCGTCACGCGGAGATTCGGGTTGCGCAAGATCGCCTTGGCCAATAGCTCGGCGTTGAACGCGTGTCCGGAAGAAACGACCTCGATGTCCTTGAAGACTCGCGCCTTGTAGAGCTTCAACCCGTTCAGGTACCTGTACGGAAAAGCGTAGATGAACCGAACGACGGCGGAGAAGGAATACGACGCGAGGCGGCGCCGCAAGGTTCGGATCACCTGATTCTGCAGGTACCCCAGCACCAGATCGTGGTCTTTCCGAAGAGCGAGCAGATTTCGGATCGAGCCAAAGATCAGCTCGTTATCGCCAGGGAATACGGAAATCCAGTGGTCTGAAGGGATGTCGGGATAGGAGTTGAGCACGGTCCGCCCGAGGCCGAGGTTGTGCTTGTTGACACGCATGCGGCAGTCGGGGTTTTCCTTGCACAGCCGTTCCATGATGAGTGCGGTGTCGTCGACGCTGCCGTCGTCGACCAGGAGTATGTGCACGTCCAGATCCAGCTCGGGGATGACCCGGTATACGGAATCGACCGCCTGCTCGACGTTGTGCGCCTCATCCCTACACGGGATGATGACCGTCAGCTGCTCTCGGTTTGTCTCAGTCATCGTATTCTCTCCGCGAAACAAGGTTGCTGCTACACCCTTCTATCGGCCGTTCGGGCCCTTAGAGAGAGTGACGTGTGTGCCGGGACAAGCGATTTGCGGGCAATTTCCTGCGAATGTGCTTTGACTCAGTCGAAGCCGTGGTAGACGGGACGATCCGGGGGCATCGGAGCTGCGAAGTCCGGGGCTTGCGCGAGCACGATGCGGCCGCGCTCGATCCCGCTCGGCGTCGCGAGCTCGTAGGCACCGCGTTCGAGGCGTCCTTTGCGAAATCGCACGCCATCGACGGTCAGCTCACCTTCGCCATCGAATCGGTACTCACCTGCGCGTGTGACCTCGAAGCTCTTCCTTGCGCCAGGGGGCATGCCGTCCAAAGCGCTGCCCGACATGAAGATGTTGGGTTCGACGCGGACGAACTGGCGCCTCAGGAAGTCGCGATCCTCACCTTTGAGCCGGTTCATCCGGTAGTTGACGGTAAACAGGTTCAGCCCGTTCTCGCGCAGCCACGAAGCGATCCGCGGATAGCCACCGCCCACGTAACGCGTGTAGTGTGCACCTGTCATGAGATAGACCGGATAGGCGTCGTGACGAAAGTAGAGGCCCGCGAGGTCGAAGACGCGATCCGTGCCCTGCGTGAGTTCCTGCACCCGACCCAGCAAGTGCAGTTGATAGGCGTTGCTGCGCGCCGGTTCTCGCACCAGCCGCGACAGGCTCGTCGCCATGGCTGCAAGGACGAGCGCGATGGACACGACAGCAAGCAGACGGTCGCGCAACGGGGGCGTAGCAGACGACCTGTCTACCCACGCGGGAAGGATCACGCCGATCGTCACGGCGAGCGCCGGCAAACCGCCCCCATGCGAGTAGGGAAAAGGAAAGGGCATCACGAACAAGCCCGCGATCCAGACGGCGCCCAGCCAGGCCGTCGGCCAGAGCGCGGCGTGCTCTCGGCGTACCGCAAACCACACCGACGACGCGAGTCCCACCAATGCGGCCAGACCGAACGCCACGTTGCGTGAGCCTTCGTGGAGCAGGGGACCGAGAGCCGAGAAACGCGCGGCAGCGGCGCCGGACTCGCCGCCTATGCTTTGTCCCGGGTGACTCAGGTTGTAGAGGACGTACTCCTCGTAGGCGCCCACCCAGCCGAGCGCTGCGAGCATGCCCGCGAACGGCAGGGCCCAGACGAGACACGGCAGAAGGACGAGCTTCGGCTCGCGTCGGCTCGCGGCCGTCACCAGCCAGACACTGCCGAAGGCAAAACTCGCGATCGCCGCTTTCTGCGTCGTGATGAAGGCGAGCCCCAGCAGCGCTGCCTGCACCGCATAGCGCCAGAGCAGCGGTCGATCGCGCAGGGTCCCGACGAGGAGCGCAGCCATCAACAGCGGCGTCATCAGCGAATCGGGACGGACTTCCATCCCGCGCTCGATGAAAGTCGTGTGCAGCACGAGCAGAGCCGTCGTCAGCCAGGGAACGCCCCCGAGTCGGTGGGTGAGCCAGCCGGAGAGTCCGATGTTCGTGACGAGCAATGCGAACACGAGCATGCGCGCGGACACGAAGGTCAGTGAAGGCGGGTCCATGGGGAGCATCCAGCTCAGGATCCAGTAGAGCAGAGGATTGTGTCCCTGCCAGAAGTCGCGATAGATGAGCTTGCCGCTCGCCAGGTTGTAGGCGGCGTGGATCGTCTCGACCTCGTCCACCTGAAACGCGCGACTCCAGGAGATCGTCAGGGCGAGGATCACGCCGAGCACCGACACGATCACCAGGAAGACCGTCAACAGGTCGACCGAAAGCCGACGGGGCGTTTGCTCGCTCACCCGGCCACGCTTTCCATCGGGCCCCAGCCGAGTTGTGCATGTAGCGCGCCGAAGTCCACGAAGAAGGACGAGATCTCGCCACGCAGCGCTTCGTCCGACCATTCTTCAGCACGCCCGCGCACCACGACCGCGGCGCTCGCCGCCAGCGCTGCACGTACGCCGGTCGGTGTATCCTCGATGACCAGACAGCGCTCGGCCGATCGCTCGAGCTCCGCGAACGCACGCAAGAAGACGTCCGGGTGCGGCTTCGGCCGATCCTCAGCTCGCTTCGCGCAGATGCATTCGAATAGCGAAGTCATACCCATCGCCTCGACGGCGAGGGCCGCGATCTCGCTCGTGCTCGCCACGGCCGACAGGATTCCGCGAGCCCGCGCGGCCCGAATGAAGTGAATCGCACCTTCGGCCGGCTTCAGTTCACCCGCCCGGACGAGCTGCTTGGCTTCGTCGGTCTTCGCCTGTGCGACGTCTTCGCGCTCCAGCGGGTCGAGCGACGCGCCGAACGCGGCGACCACTTCGCGCCGACCGTACCCCTTCGCAGACTCGACATAGTCTTCGCGGGTGAACGGGATTCCGTAGGGCTCGAAAGCCAGGCGATAGGCTTGCCAGTGTACGTCGTCAGAGTCGGCGAGTACGCCGTCGAAGTCGAAAACCAGACGGTCGACCCGAGACGCGATGGCTTTGATGTCGGAGAGCTGGGAGATCACGCTTGGGTCCTGGCTTTCGGTCCTGCCTGCACATCGGCAGCGCGTAAGGTTCTCTTCAAACGACGCGGCTCGCTAGCGCGGATTCGACGCTGCCGTTCCTGCCGAGCATGTCGCGTACTGTCTGCAAAGCGATGTCGACGTTGTTCATCTTCGCCATCGACACCACGGAATGGTGCAGCCTGCCCTGATCCTTCAAACGCCCCAGGCGCAACGCCAGCAGCTGGGCCCTGGTGATCCCGGTGGCCATCCAATCGACATCGGACAGGAACAGCTCGTTGGTCACTGAGGCGCGCAGCGAGAACTTGTCCTTCATGTCGCGCGCAGTCGACCCGGCGACACTCGTCGAAGTGAAACCCGGTGAGCACGGCGTGCTGCAGCACTTCGAACTGGCGAATACCGGGTCGGTATTGGCCGTACTGACCTCCGACGAGAGACGCATCGTCGACGGAGATCTCGAGATCAGCGGCCGGGTCGCAACTGCCTCGACTCGACTGGCAACACGACGGCATGGATCCGATTCGCCCACTACTGGGCATGATCGCCCACTGAGACGAGACCAACCGGGTAGTCCACTTACCCCGGGGCCAGACTGATCGAAGACCGCGCCGTGCGAGTGAACCTCGAGCGCTACCTCGATGTGTTGCGCGCGCTGCTCTTCATCCTCTGGTCCCATCCCCGGAGGCTCATCATGATGCTCAACCGCGAAGAGGCCAAGATCTTCATGTTCGAGCAGATTTCCCAACTCGCCGAGGCGGACAGCGTCTCAGCGGCGTCGTGGTAGGATCGAGCATGCGCCGGACATCACTGATTCTCCTGCTGCTCTTGGTTTTCCCAGCTTCCGATCTCCAGGCGGAACAGCAAAGCCCGCATTCGCTCGAGGCGGCAGTGGCGGAGATCATGGAGAGCGTCCACGAGGCCCTCGAGCATGGAAGGACGGGACCCGAGCTGGACCCCGTGCTGATGCGCGAGGAGATCCAGGGGCGCCTGCGCGCGCGGCCGACGAGCGAGTCTTTCAAGGAGTGGCTCGACGACCGCATGAATCAAAGCATGTATTCGTTCGCGCCCTTGGGTGCGATTCATGATCAGAGCGCAGCCTACGGATTTCCGTTTGATGAGGCGACGCCGCGCCCCATGACGAGCGGCCCCGGTGACAGACTCCATCAGGGCAAGGACTGGAATGCCGTCGACTTTGGACTGCCGATTGGAACACCGGTGCTCGCGTCCCGAGACGGCGTCGTTGCGCGCGTCGTAGACGGGTACACGGAGGGTGGCCTGGAGCCGCGGCTGGAACCGAGGGCCAACACCGTGCTGGTCCTTCACGCAGACGGCAGCTTCGCCGTCTACGCACACCTCTCCCCCGGTATTCCGGTCTCCCCGGGGCAGCAAGTTCGCATCGGTGACTGGATCGGGTCCAGCGGCAACACGGGGTACTCCAGCGGCCCGCATCTGCACATGGCCGTCTACGTGCTGACAGCGAACACTCGTGTCGAGTCGGTCCCTTGGGTGTTCGCGGATCTACGAGGGAGCCTCTCCGAACTGGTTCCGGGCCGCCTGTACCCGACGCAAGAGTCGAGAGCTGCGGGGCAACGCGACCAGTTGCTTGATCGGGGCGTCGACCAGGCCATGGATTCCGTGCATCGTGCGGTCGACGCTGGTCAGACTGGACCGGAGTTCGATGCCGAAGGCGTTCAGGCAGAGATCCGTCGGCGCATCGATCGCGGGGAGGACACGGCCGCGGTTTCGAAATGGGTCGTTGCCGAGATCAATACCAGCTTGCACTCATTCGCAGAGCTCGATCCGGTTTACGACGACAGGGCCATCTACAGGCTGCCCTTCGAGGAAGCAACGGTCACAGCGCGGCCTCGAATGGAGAAGGTGATCGGACAGGGCCGGCATCGCAACGCGGTCGGCTTCAGGTTGCCGCGCCAGACGAGGATCCTGGCCTCTCGCAGCGGTACCGTAGAGCGAATCGTCCAGCGCCCCGAGAGGGCCAAGTCCCCTTCGTCGACCTCCGGTCACACTGTGATCGTTTCCCACGATGACGGGAGCTTTTGCGCATACAGTAAGCTCTCTCCCGATATTGACGTCTCGATCGGCGATTGGATTGAGGTTGGACAAGTAATCGGCGAGACAGGCAGTACACGGGACTCGGAAAGCTCCGAGATTCACCTGACCGTCTACGTAAAGACCTCGTCCGGCTTGGACTCCATCCCAATCACTTTCGGGCCTTAGTCTCTCGCCCCTGACCACCACGCGGGCCGTGTCGACGCTAGGCGCCTCCGCGATCACGAAGCAACCGCTGCTGCGCGAACTACGGCTCGATCGCCTGATTACCCAGGGAACTCTATCGCGGGAAGGGGGCGATGAGCGATCTCGGATGCCTCGGGGTTTCGGATGCCCAGGAGATTCAGGGCCAAGATGGCCGCGCGCTCGGGAGCTTCGTCCTCGACGGAGCCGTCCATCCGAGCGGCCATAAGAGCCAGTACCGTCCCGGCCACCGCATAGAATGTGGCCTCGGGATCCTCGACATGCAGGCGGCCGGCCTCCATGCCGACCCGGATGTCTCGCGCCAGCCGCGCGCTCAGTCCCGTGCGCAGGTGAAACGGAGACAGTCCGGTGCGGACCAGGAACCAGCCCCAGTCCGGATCGTTGGCGGCTCGTCGCACGCCGTAGCGCAGGGAGGCGGCCAGGATCTCTGCCGGATCATCCACGACGTCGGCAATCCGGTCGAGAGCACCGCCGAAGCTTTCCACCGCCTCGGACATCATTGTCTCGATGATGGCCGCCTTCGATTCGAAGTGGTTGTAGAAGGAGCCAAAGCCGACGTCGGCCTCGTTGGTGATCTCCTGGATGGTGACGGCGCCCGATCCCTTGCGGGCCATGACAGCATGGGCAGCCGCCAGCAGCTTGGTGCGCGTCCGCTCACGCCTGCGCGCAGAGCGCCCGGCGGGCGGGCCATTCCCATCCTTTGTTTCCCCCGCTCTCCCCCTCGGCATCGTTTCGCTCCTCGTGCTTTTCAGATCTCTGATTTTACATCAGATACGACATTTTATCAGTTCTGACTCTTTCATCAATTACTGCCGATCGTGAAGATTCTTATTGATTGAATCATCATTACTGATAATAATATCACTTCTTTCCGATCGTACAGCCGAGCAGGCCAGGACCAAGATCCATCGGTTTCCCCGCCTGCGCCGGTGGCGCCGTAGAGACACATCGAAGAGGGACCAAAATGCACAAGACGAACCGGATCGCCGAGCTCATTGAATCGGTCGCCAAACTGGAAGACGAGCGGAACCCGAAGAAGCTCAGCGAGTTCGCACGGACCTTCCTGACCGAGATCGGAGCCTGCGAGGTGGGGGTCTGTACCACCGAGACCCTGGCCGGCGGCCCGCCCTCCACTGACCTGGAGTACGTGCTTCCCGGAGCGAAGTCTGCAGTGAGCTTCGCGGTTCCGATGGACCAGGAAAAGATCGAGCGCTACCTGGCCAAGGAGAGCCACGCCGACCACCAGGAGGACAACATCCAGGTCAACTTCAAGGTCTCCGGCATGGCAGCGGGCCTGGCCGACTACTGGAACCAGAAGGGAATTCCCTCCAAGGGCGTGGCCGTCAACGCGGTGTACCGACACGACACGCCCGGAGGGATGTACGACTTCAAGCCCGATATCTCCCATCGCTACCTGGCCGTTCGTTCTGGTGTCGGCTGGTTTGGCCTCTCCGGGAACGTGATCACGCCGAACCACGGTGCGTCGGTCATCCTGGGCTCTGTGGTCACCACGGCCGAACTCGAGCCGAGCCAGCCTCGTGACGAAGACGGCAAATACTGCGACGAATGCCAGCTCTGCTTCGCCTCTTGTACCTCGGGCTTGATGGCAAAGAAGGCCAGGACGAGCGTGTCGCTAGGCGACCGGGAGTTCAGCCACTCAGAACGGCGCACCTTCCAGCGCTGTGATCTCGTCTGCGGTGGGTTCGCCGGGCTCGCGAAAAATGGCAAGTGGTCGACCTGGTCTCCGGGACGGTTCGAGGTTCCGGAAAAGGATGAAGATGTCGAGGACACCCTGATCGGGGCAGTTGGCGCATCGCTGCTGCGCCCCGAGATCCCTGGAGGTTTCCACCACTCGGCGTTTCCGGCCTCGAAGAAGCTCAACGTCACCTGCGCCAACTGCCAGCTCATCTGTCATCCCGATCGGGATGAGCGCAAGCGCCGCTACAAGCTCCTGATCAAGGGCGGCGTGGTCGTACAGAACCCCGACGGCACGCTCGAAGCGGTGGCACCCGCGGAGGCGAAACGCCGCATGGCCGCGATGAGTCCCGAACAACGGGCGATGTACGAGAAGGTGTAGACGCTCCGCCGGTCTGGTCCCAGGCGATTGATCGACCTCAAAGAAAAGATCGAACCGCGTGGGTGACTTACGAGAATAAGCAGAAGGAGATATCTGGCTCATGCCTACGCGCAGCACGGGCATCCGACGCTGGTGGATCGCAGGGCAATCGCGACTCGTGCTGCATCGACGGGACGGAAGCTGGCTCCGCCAGCGGCTTCCCTGCTGGCACCCATGCCAGGCGCTTCTGCTCGACTGTGGCGGAGTGCGTCCGAGCGGTACCCGGTTGCGATCGAGAAGTGGCTCTCGGCGACGGTCGTCTCGATCTCGATCGAATCGGGGCCGAGTGGGGCCCAGTTCTCGTAGGGCGAACCGTCTCGGAGCACGGACACGTTCGAGGTGTCGGGCAGCTGGGTGACACGGAAGCGCGTCGCGGCACCGACCTCGCCAGCGGTCGCGACATAGGTCTCGAGTTCGAGCGTGGCTCGGGAGTCATCGTTCTGCGCCCGAGAGAGGCCGAGCTTCGGGTAGTCGACGCCCTCGACCGTCGGCGCGTCGAACTTCGCGGCGTCCGAGTCGTTGAAGGCGGCGTGCCAGCCGCTTTCGCCCTCGAGGAGGTCGCCGAGCATCAACAGCGCGCTCTCCTGTCCGCGCGGAAAAGCCTCGCCGAAGCGGAAGAAGAAGCCGAACTCGTCCGCGTTGTCGTCGCCGCTTGCGGCGCCGCTCGCGCTGCCGCCCCCGCCGCCATCGAAGTACCGACCGTTGCTGAACCCAGCGAGCTTGCGCTGCAATCTGCGCTCGGTGGTGAGATCGCCGAACTCGCGCGCCAGCAGCAACCCGAGCGTGAACATGCGCGGCATGCTCCTGGGGCCGATGACCGGCAGCCAGCGGCGATCCCAGCCGATGGAGGAGACCGCGTTCCGGTACAGGAACTCCGCCATCTCGCGATTCTGCGGGAGGATGTAGAAGGCCGGAGCCAGCCCGCCCACACGCGGGCCGCTGTGGGTCCGCCCGAGGACCGGATCGTGATAGAGCCCCACCGACTTCAGGTTGCCGCGAGAGTCGTAGCCGAGAAAACGTCGCTTGAAGGTGTTCTCGAGCCACTCATCGTAGATGCCATGTGTGGTGGAGCCGACCGTCAGATCGGTCATCTGCAGACCGAGGCCCGCCGCCGAGAGGCAGAAGGGCCACACCTTCGTGTTCTCGCAGTGTGGGCCCTCGGGGTTCCGTGCCCAGTGCTCGGAGAGGTAGCTCGCGACCTTCGAGTGCGTCCACGGGAAGGTGCGATCGTCGAGCCCCGCCATCTCGAAGGGGCTCTCCCAGGTGGGTTCCCCCGACACGGCGCGGTGGATCCCGAGCAGCAGCGCGAAGAAGCCGCGGAAGAAGAGGTTCCCGTCCGACCCGATGGGGTCGGGCTGCAGCCCCCAGGGTTCGATCCCGTTGGCGGTCCAGCCCGGCGCGTCGTACTCGCCCCAGAGATCCTTGGGCATGAGCTGCTTGTAGCGTCGCGGGTAGTTGGCCCGGTCGGGGTCGGGCCCGATCTGCGTGAGCCAGTCGACGGCCGCCCAGTGCGTGGTGTGCCGGCGCACCAACTCGTCGAGGATGCGCGTGTAGACCTCGCGCCACGCGGGTGTCGTGCGACCCATGAGCAGCAGCGCGTAGGAGGACTCCGACAGGTCGAAGCGAGGGAACGACAGCATGGGCTCGAGGCTGTACTGATCCCACCAGGGGTGCGGCTCGCCCCCCTTGGACCAGTCATCCTCGGTTGTCGCCTTGCGCCAGAGGTGACGAAGCCAGCCGCGTGTGGGTTCGTTCAGTCGCACGGAGTTCCCAGTGCGGCGACCTCGAACACGTTGTCGTCACAGCACGGCGGCGGGCCTCCCATGGCTTGCATCATCGCCCGGATGGTATCCGCGGCCTCTCGCTGCTCCTTGGGAACACTCGCGTCGTGCATCGCTCTCCAGACGAACGCGGCCGCATCGAGCAGCTCAGCTTGCGTGGGTCGGCCAATTCCCAGTGCGACGAAACGTCGCCTGTGTCGATCCATGAACTCCGCTCGCGTGAGCTCGTGATCGGCGCGTTTAGCATCGGGAAGCGGCGTGGAACTCGCCGCGCGGTTCGCGCGATCTCGCGCAAGCTGACCGCTGAGATCGACGACGATCCTGTTGAGTTCCGCGACGGCTTCGCGCGAGAGACCCATGAGCTGCCAGATCTCGCTGTGACGATCGACGAGCGTCGCGCTGGCGTCATCCGAGTCTTTCGATTCGCCGGCTTCCACGGCCCCTCCTGTATTGCGATCACGGGCCGAATTCCAGTCCAACCCGATGGAAGTATTTTGCGCTGCGTTTTCCGCGCCACCAATACTGGACCATACGACAACCAAGCCTCGGATAGCGGCAAGGAACGCAGGCTGTCTTCCTTTCCCCCCGCCAGTCGCGGGCTACATTCCTGCTCATGCAGCAGCGATGGTTTTCTCCGACCATCCGGAACCGATCGCTGAAGATCTCCCACTTCGGAATCTGGCGAAGTGGCGCCCGGGTGCTCCTGATGGTCTCGGCAACTCTCGCTCTCGTGGCCGAAGCCCACGCTGATTGCCCCGGGCCCTGGCCCCAGCCGGACTGGACTGCGGCCACCCCCGCGCAGATGGGCCTCGACGAGTCGAAGCTCGAGCAGGCTCGCGACTATGCACTCGGAGCCGGCGGAGGCTCGGGAATCATCGTGCGCAGCGGTCGCAGCGTCATGAACTGGGGAAGCCAATCGACCCGTTACGACTTGAAGTCCACCACGAAATCGATCGGCATCACTGCGTTGGGCCTCGCCGTAGGTGATGGTCTTGTCGCGATCGACGATGCGGCGCAGCCGCACTACTCCGATTTCGGGATTCCCCCGGCGAGCAACGCGGTGACGGGCTGGCTCGATGACATCACATTGCGCCATCTCGCGACGCACTCCGCGGGATTCCCTGAGGACGGGGGCTTCTACAGCCTCGCCGCGGGGCCGGGGTTGGAGTTTCGGTATACGAACGGCGGAGCGAATTGGCTGGCGGACGTGCTCACCGTGAAATTCGGGCAGGACCTCTGGCCCTTGCTGGCAGACCGGATCTTCGTCCCACTGGGCATCACGATGAACGATCTCCGGTGGCGCGACAACTGGTATCGTCCATCCCCGCTCGAGGGTGTGGCGCGGCGGGAGTTAGGCTCGGGGATCCGGGCAGACGTGGATGCGATGGCACGCATCGGGCATCTCTACCTTCGAGGCGGGTGCTGGGACGACCAGCAATTGCTGCCCGAAGCGTTCATCGACGAGGTCCGCGTGGCAGACCCGAGCCTCGCCTCCGTGAGCCTCTACGATCCGGTGAACTATCCGGATGCGAACAACCATTACGGCCTGCTGTGGTGGAACAACGCGGATGGCACTCTGCCGGGCGTGCCCCTGGATGCCTATTGGAG